>CAXNGG010000148.1:0-4610 GCA_964201885.1 Oligoflexales bacterium | reverse complement strand
AGAAGCGGAAATTTTACAGGCAGCTAAAACCTTTTTGTCTTATATCCCGTCCAACAATCTTGATGCCGCTCCCACTGGCCCGAATCCTGAACTTGAGCCCGGCCTTAAAAGCACCCTAGAGGGGGCGCAACGGAAAATTGGGACCATTGTTCCAAGCAACTCCAATCAACCCTACAACATTAAGGAAGTGATTGAGTGTGTGGTCGATCCCGAGTCTTTTTGGGAAATGAAAGAGCATTTCGCCCCAAATATCGTGACCGGTTTTGCCCGCTTAGGCGGCTCACCCATCGGGCTTGTGGCAAATAACCCCGATCATATGGCGGGCGTTTTAGATATTAAAGCGTCTCTCAAAGCCTCTCGCTTTGTCAGATTTTGTGACTCTTTTAATATTCCCATCGTGACCTTTGTGGACGTTCCAGGCTTTTTGCCTGGTACAGACCAGGAAAAAGGCGGCATTATTTTACACGGGGCTAAACTCCTTTACGCCTACTGTGAAGCTACAGTTCCTTTATTGACAGTGATCACCCGAAAAGCCTACGGTGGTGCTTATGACGTTATGGCCTCAAAGCATATCGGAGCCGATCTTAACCTAGCCTGGCCTCGAGCTGAAATCGCGGTTATGGGTGCCGAGGGAGCTTGTAACATCATTTTCAAAAAAGAGATTGCAGCTGCCAAAGATCCTTTAGTAGAAAGAAAGAGAATTGTCGACGAGTACTCTGCGAAGTTTGCCACACCTTATGCAGCAGCTGAACGAGGCTATATTGACGCCGTCATTTTCCCTGAGGAAACCAGGTCCTATTTACTCAACGGTCTGAAATCCTGCAAAGGAAAACGAGTGAACGCACCTAAACGTAAACACGGCAACATTCCACTATGAGGTTCTTCCTTTGAAAAAATTCAAAAAGGTCTTAATTGCAAATCGAGGTGAGATCGCCGTTCGCATTATCAGAGCGCTTCGGGAAATGGATATTGAATCGGTTGCTATCTATTCGGAACCAGATCGCTCAAGCTTACACGTAAAAATGGCGGATTATGCCGTGGGGATTTCAGGTTCTACGGCGGCTGAAAGTTATTTAAGTATAGACAAAATCATAGCTGCCATAAAAGCCTCTGGAGCCGATGCTGTCCATCCTGGCTATGGGTTTCTGTCAGAAAACTCTATGTTTGTGGATGCGGTTGGGGCCCTGGAGGGCGTCACTTTTATAGGACCCTCTTCGTCTGCCATGAAAAAGTTAGGGGATAAGATAAAAGCTCGCGAGCTGATGACTAAAAATGGCGTCCCGATGGTCCCTGGACTTGCTCGTCCCCTAGAGAGCGTCAGTGACTTGAAAAGTGTAGCCCACGAATTAGGCTACCCCCTTATCTTAAAAGCAGCAGCCGGTGGTGGTGGCCGTGGGATGCGAATTGTCCGAAGCGATGAAGACTTAAAGGAAGCTTTTGAAGCTTGCACGAGAGAGGCCATTGCCTACTTTGGCAATCCTGCCGTATTCTGCGAACGCTATATTGAACATCCCCGTCACATAGAAATCCAGGTCATGTTTGATAACAACGGACATGGCATCGCCCTATTTGAAAGGGACTGTACGATACAAAGAAGGCATCAAAAGCTTATCGAGGAAGCTCCCAGCACGTATTTGTCTGATGCCCAGCGAAACAGGTTGTGTGAAATCGGAATTCAAGCAGGTCTCGCTGCAGGATATTCCGGTGCTGGAACGATTGAATTTATATGTGAATCTCCAGATAAATGCTACTTCATGGAAATGAATACAAGAATCCAAGTGGAGCATCCGGTAACCGAATGGATCACGGGAATCGACCTCATCAAACTTATGATTAAAGTAGCTCAAGGGGAAAGTCTTCCGAAATCCCAGTCGGACTTAAGAATTCACGGCCATGCCATCGAAGCTAGAATCAATGCCGAAGATCCACAACACGGTTTTTTACCAGCACCCGGTATTGTGAAAAGCATTCGATTCCCCTCTGGCCCTTTTGTCCGAGTAGACACGCACCTCTATCAAGGTTATGAAATCCCACCTTTTTACGATTCCATGGTTGCAAAACTCATTGTGTGGGGAGAGACTCGAGAGGAAGCCTTACAAAGACTTCGCAGAGCTCTTAATGATTTTGAAATTGAAGGCATACCCACCACAATTAAGTTCCATGAAGCCCTTCTTCAACACCCCAGATTTATAAAGAGTGACGTCACTACAAGATTTATTGAGGAAACAGAATCTTGGTTTGCGGAAGCCTATGAAAAAGGCGAAGGTAAAACCTCTGATGAAGACCTAGCCCTATTGACGGCCGTATTGGCCGCCTCTAAGTTTCAATCGGAAAGCCACCTCCTCACGAAAGACGACACCCCTTGGGCTATAACATCACGCCTTGAGGGCGTAGGAAGGAAATCGTCATGAAGTGGCAGATTAAGGCAAAAGCAAAGACACATATCGTCGATCTTCCGTCTCAAATCGTAGTAGGACGGGTTTTTGAAGCTCAAATTGATGGAAGCCCAAGAACTTTAAGGTGGGACCGCGAGGGAAAGACTCTTTATATCCTTGAAAGCGGCTCCCAAGGATTTGTAGTGGAACGTCCTATTTCACTAAGAAGTATCAGGAGCACTAGCTTCCCTGGAGAACTCGAAACGAAATTTGAACTTGAGATATCGGGCATCCATGGCCACCTCGTTCAAACAAGTGCCCAACGCTATGCGCCAGGCCAAGAAAACCGAGAGCTCTCTAAAGTAGGAAAAAGCTCCACCATTCGTTCCCCAATCACCGGGAAAGTTTTGAAAATCCTAGCGAAGGAGGGAGACCATGCGGAAAAGGGTGCGATTCTATTTATCGTCGAAGCGATGAAAATGGAAAATAAAATCTTTGCTCCGTCACAAGGAATCATAAGTCAGATTAAAGTCAATGAAGGGCAAAGCGTTATGGTCGGCCAAGAGTTGATGTCTATCAAATGATTTATAGACTCTACACATCTTTTTTGGGAATTGGGTTTATAAGAAAGGCTCCTGGTACGTTTGGGTCTATTCCAGGCCTTTTTCTAGGCGTCGCTTTGAGTCGGTTTTCGAACTTGACCAGCATAGCTATCCTGGCTGTTTTCTCACTAGCCGCGTATATAGCCATCCAAAAAGTCGAACGTCAACTAGACTCCCACGATCCCTCAGAAATCGTCATTGACGAGGTGATAGGCCAAGCGATCGCAGTTTTATGGATTGAGCCAAAACTAATTAGTTTAGCTATCGCATTTGGTTTGTTCCGATTTTTTGACATTTTAAAGCCAGGCCCCATTGGCTGGATCGACAAGAAAGTCAAAGGCCCATTAGGAACCCTAGGTGACGATATGATTGCTGGACTTATTGCAGGCGCTCTCGCTCACTTCATACAAGCGAAGCTGTTTTGATAGAACCCACATTCCCGCGAAAAAAAGATTCGTCTTTTTAATTACTACTGATAAAATTCAACCCAATGAAAATTATAGATTATTTTAATTCGGATGAAGTCTATGAGTATTAACATTTGCAACCTACTTGAACAACTCAAGCGGTAGTTGCCAACGGAACGAAAATTCGTATGTCTATCAGATAAATCTAATGATTCGGCGAAGCACCGTTATTTTCCAACGGCTGTTTTATGCTTTTCTTCGACGAGAAAGCCCATGATCCGAGGCTCAGCCTCAATTAACTGCAATATCCTGGCAACTGGCTTTGATGACACTCCGTCGTGCTCCCAGGATTCAACTGTTTTGCGGCTCACACCAACGATTTCAGCTAAGGCACCCTGGCTAAGACCAAATTTCTCGCGAATCTTTTTCAAGTCCTTGCCGGTCTTCTCTTCAAGCGGTTTGATGCTGACCGTATGCAGGGTCAGTCCCGGTACATTCTCACCACGCAGGAACTTACCGGCATCCATGACGCTCTCTTTTAAGCCTTCAAATAATTTACTCATAAACTTTTAACTCCTTTGGTTGCAGTAATTTTGAATTTCTTGGGCGACTAATTTACCAAGCTCGTTTCGCTCGGCAGTGCTCAGGTTCTCCTTTTCACCCTTTTTGATTACGGCCATAAACAGCACGAAACAATCCTGCCCGTCATCATAATAGAACACTCTGATGCCACCGCTTTTTCCCTTGCCTGCAATTGGTCGGCGAATCTTACGGATGCCATTAGCCCTGCAATGATCGCACCCTTCGTTGGGTTCTCTAGCAACTCACTTTCCAAGGCTCTACGCTCTTCATCGCCTAGGCCAAGTCGCTGCCACTCTCTCTCAAAGAACGGTAGTCCAACAAAAGTCCGTATCATCTTTTCCACCACAAATACGCCCCATCAAAGTATACTTTATAATAGGGTATCGGCAAATTTCAAAATAAACTTTAGCTTCTCGCCGATTTTTTAAGCCGTTTAGATCTATTTTTATCAATAATTGCTGATAGTTCTTACAGGTGTTTTGTCCGCCAACCTGAGTCTACCTCATTAAGAAAACAGCTCATAGTCGCATCCACAACCTGACTATTGGGATTTCTCTGCTTTCGCAAAATCGCTGAAGACATAACCATTTGAATTCATTTATATTTACCGTTTTTTGAGCCTGTTCTTCTAGGAATTCCCGGAC
>CAXNGG010000147.1:0-4678 GCA_964201885.1 Oligoflexales bacterium | reverse complement strand
CCTTGCCCAACCCTGTGGATGCTGAAAGCTTCTCACTAGCTGGAAAGACTCTTGGAAAGTCTTATCTTGGCCGACCTGAAAATGCTCCGGCAAATCTGTATAGGTAAAGATATAGTGCTCAGACTGAGATGAAAATACGGCAATCGATTGGTCCAAGGAATTTCCAGCTGCCTCAATATTTGCAAAGTACAGTAGTCCCTTAAAATCAGGCCTAAAATCGAAAACTCGCGGCTGCCGCAAATTTATATTACTCCAGCCACCAGCTGAAAGTTGTTTCTTTATAACTTCTATAAAGTCTTTTCCTGAAACCTCATCAATATCCAAGGGGCCTTTGCGCACACGAAGGGTGACTTCAGGCTTGAAAGCATCCTCTCCCCCAACAGGTGCCACGAACCTAATGCCCCAGCTCTCTGTCGCAGCTTTCCACCCTTCTGGAAGGGTATAGGTGATATCAGCCACGGCACCGTTTGACGAATTTATCCGCACCCACAAAAATGAGGACAAGGCCAACGTTAACCATAAAAGCATTTTCATAAAATTTTCCTATGCGCTTAGGTTGTGCACCAAATCGTCCACGAGTCTACTTTCATAAAGCAGCTGATCTTGCATAGCATCGCCTATTTTATCCAAATCCTGCGGTTCGAGCTGCTGAATTTTTGCTATGCCAGAAAAACTCCCCGTTTCAACCGCATGCGAAATAGAGTCGATTTCGCAAGATCTTTCAAACAGCATAACTGTATTTAACTTTCGAAGCCCTAATGATTGCAGCCCAAGTCCGCCTTCCCAAGTTGCCTCATATATGCCAAAAATGCGTATCTTAGAATCAAACGGCGTCTCCACTCGTCTAGCTAAAAAAATCCAGTCTCCTTCAAATACTTTATGGGACAGCTCCAATTCTACACCTGAGTCCAAATTCTGATGGACCTGCTCCCACTGCTCCGGGCCTACAAATGCCATCCAGGGCTTTCTTTGAGAGTCAGAATGTTTATGGGCGACGTATTCCATATTTAGTTTTCTATAGATGTCTCGAACTAAACCATCCCAAGCCGCCCTATTGCCTGTGCCAACTCGCGACCCATACTCAGCAAGACTCAACAATTCATAGCTCAATTCTTTCTGACCCAATTGTTCTTGAACGGCCTTCCAATCCCACTGCATAGATAGCAAAATGGTATTGAGATCTTGAAAGTCAAAATTCCTAGGAAACTTTCTAGAAAGACTTTCCGCCTTCAATTTAGCCACGTCTAAATCACCAGCTTCGACGCTTCGCGAAAGATGAAGCAAGTCACAAAGCGGAGAACCTGGAAACAAATCTAGGGCATGTTGTTCTAAAGCTCTCAAGGACTTGGCGGGCTTTGATTTCAACGGATTCAACGGATTCAACTGAAGATCAACGGCAAGAGTTCGAAGATGGAAATAGTCAAGTAAGCAGTTGTCTGACTTTGACAATGCTATATTTTGGGCTCCAAATCTTCGTGCCAAGATTTGAACAAACTCTAAAGCATAACTGTCGGTAGATTTAGAAAGGGCTCCCGCAAGCAGCTCGCAAGCCTCAATTTCGTCGCTGGCCAAATGACATAGGCCTTTTAGTCCAGAAAATGCCTCGGCAGATTCATCTTGCTCCGCTGCTAATAGCTGAAAATGTTCAGCCAAGCCTACCAGCGAGGGGGAGTCCTGCTCTAATGTCGCAATCTCTACCCAAATTCGATATAGGGCAAATCGCATCGGATGGTTGGGTTTCTCGGCCAATTGCCCCGACACCATAGAATTTGCTTTTTTGTACTCCGAGTGCCAAAAAAGATTAAGACATTCCCGCACGTCTCTCATTCCATAGGTGCTGCCTGTGACCACAAACAAAGTACTATTCAGTTGTTTCATAATTTGAATTCTCCGCCCAATAAGCAAGTCTTGCAGAAGAATTCGGTTTTTGTAAGTAGGATCATGAGGCAAATTGGGAGGAGTTTTTTGCTTAGGACAAGCTAACTCAATAATTTCGAACTATTAAATTGGTGGCTCGGGGGCCACCAAGCTTAAGATTCAGATAAACTTTTTACGCGCTCGGCAATTTTTACCGGAATCACGGTAGCTTCTACTTCGACGTGGGAGTCCATGAGCACTTCTCTTAAATCATTATAACAGCTGTCACACAAAGGATTTCCAATAACTTCAAAATCCACTTCCCCTGCTACGAACAGATACGCCCAAGCTTTATCGCTAAAGCTTCTAAACCGCACTTTTTTATCGCCAAGGCAATGACGACACCCACTAACAAAAATCGGACTGGCAGAATTTTTTTTCATTAGATTACCTTCATAAATGTCCGTTCATCAAAACGAAAGAAAATGAACATGAAGTTGAAATCACAACCACACATAAAAACATTCTCCTTCATTTTACTGAAAGATTTTAAATTCCTATTTTTTCGCTTGTTAGCTCTATCGATCTTTTCGCATAGCTAAAGTGAAGTGTCAACTCTTTTTGAATTTGCAGAAATTTAATTCGCCTTTAAGTAAGGCACCTCTTCAAAATAAAATTTAAGCACTTCTCTCTTGATGCAGTGCGTGCGCATGGTATCGGTGCGCATACTAACGAGAGGCTTCCATATTGCGTTTGCAGATTGCTTATCGCCATTTCTATAGGCTAAAAGCCCTGAAAAATACATGACTTCTGGATGGGAAGACGGCAGCTGTTGCAGATAAGACCTTGCTTCCTTTACCCTGCCAAGTTTCAAAAAGGCGTGAACGATGACTAGTGCAGCATGTGGAAAACTTTCCCCTTCATGCCCACTTTTTGCATACTCGAGTGCTTTTTCTAAGTTTATTTCTTGCCACAAAAAACAATCTGCGAGCTCGGTCCAAGCCTTTTTCTTCAATTTCTCAGAAAGATTTGCCGCTTGTAATGCCTGCTCTAACCAAATAGATGAGGCTTCCAGTTGCCAAATTGACTTATAGAGGTCTGCAAGTGCAAAATAGATTTCTACACTGTCAAAATTGGTATTGAGAAGTTTGAGAAGGTCATGAGTAGCTTTCTTAGCGTCGTATTTAGCTCCCGAGCTAACCACCTGATCTAAGGCCTCGCTGCTACCATTCGAATGAAGATAATTTATTTTGCTTCTCAGATAAATTAGGTCGGAAAAGCGGTCTGCATCGATAGCTGCGGAATACCTGAAAAATTCTTGCGAATGAAACGAGTCTTGGCTGTCCAAAGACAATTTCTCTAAGACGACATCTTTCTCGAGTCCCGCTTGGGCTTGAAGGATGAGTGCATATTGAACGTTGTAGGATACATTCCAGGCGTCGCTTGCTAGCAATTTCGACAGAATGGCAAGAGCCTCGATCTTTTGGTCTGCCTGCAAATGGATATTAGCCTGCGCCCAAAGGACTTCCTCTCGACTCTCCGGAAACTTCTCAAGGTCAACCTTAGAAAGTACGTCCACCGACTCCGGAATTCTATTTTGAGACAGAAGCCATGTTGCCCACTTAATCGAGTTCGAAGCATCAGAGGATTCCAGCTCATACATCTTCTCATAGTGAAATCCGGCCCTTTGCGACTGTGAATAGGAACTATAAATATCACCGACTAATGCATGTATGCGCGGATCTCTGTCAAATTGAATCAAAAGAGAATTAGCGTGGGAAAGAAGCTCCCCTTTCGAACCACCATTCTGTGCCAAGTCCAACGTTTTTTCACGCAAAGAAAGGTACTCATCCACATCAACCTTCGCAGTCCTAAGTTCAACAAGCAACATCAGAAACTCAATTTCTTTGCTGTCAGGCTGGTTTTTGTATGCCTCTTTCATATATTGACAGGCCTTAGCATATTCGCCCAAGTCAAGTAAATGAATGATAAGCTTTTGGACAATCGTAAAATTTTTGGTTTGGGAAATAACCCTTTGATACAGCTTAAGCGCCAACTCGAATTCACCAAATTCTTCGGAAACTTTACCCGCAAAATACAAGGCGCTGTCTCCGATCGTTTCATCTTTTACCATTAATCCAGCAAATACCTTTGCCTGTTCTAGTTCCCCTTCTGCCAATGCGTCGTTATTGTCTAACTTAGCAATACGCGCTAATGCAAACTGCTCATAGAGCTTGACCTCAACGGGGCACTTGCCCTTATTCTCCAGCCACCATTCTGAAAGTGTAGAGATCGCGGTGCGAGCGTATTCATATTTCTCTAGATTAATAAAAAACTGGCATAAATTCCTATGTGTTTCAAAATTTCCATAAAGATTGTAAGGAGCATGTTTTTCTGAAAGGTAAAAGTAGTAATCACCTAGAACATCCTGACTCTTGGCATAGTACTGCTGGCTCAATCCAAAATAAGATGGATACCACTCCGCGTCTTCTTTTATAGAAAGCTCATAGTTGAAAATAGCACGTTCATGATTGCCTAAGCATTCATAGGCAAACGCAATTGCATAATAGGAAAGCGCTGAGGGACCAAATGTCTTAATGTGATTTTGAATGTCTTCGATAGATGGCTGCACTCCATTAAGATCAGAATGCTGCTTCAAGAGAATTCCTGAAATATCAGCCAATTTAGGACTTCTTAGGAGATTCGACTTTGAAAGAATATTGCTGGTATTCTGTCCTTGGTTCAGCTTTACACCGAGTTCTATGAATCTTAGAATCAATAGTGGATTTGACGCCATATCTTGAACGCTCAAGCTTTGAGC
>CAXNGG010000146.1:0-4747 GCA_964201885.1 Oligoflexales bacterium | reverse complement strand
CATTCTCCTTTCTCGATTTATAGCCGTTGGAACGACCATCGACGGAGTTGTGTCGAAAGAACTTTTAATGTCTATTTTTCAAACGACTTCGCCTATCCATGACGGGGCTGTGATCATTCAAAATGGCAAGATCGCTGCTGCGGGATGTTTTTTACCGCTAGCTAAAGGCGATGGCCATTCCGCGATTCCAGGCGGCACAAGGCATCGGGCCGCGGTTGGAATTAGTCTTGAAACGGATGCTTTGGTCATTTTGGTTTCCGAGGAAAAGGGAACCGTTTCCTTAGTGGCCGACGGTCATATCTATCCCAAACAAACCACCGAGCAAATCAAAGTCAAGCTCTCGCAACTGATGCGAATCGATTCCAATACAAGTCACGAATCCAATCTAAAAACGGTTTTTGAGCGCCTTGGCAGATGGAGAGGTTAAGCAAGAATGAAGCCTTTTTTAGCTAGATTGACCTACAACTTGAGTTACAAAGCCACGGCGCTTTTGTTAGGCTCCATGCTTTGGTATTTTGTGCAGGGAGAAGAGATTGTCGAGGTCAACAAAAAAATTTCCGTTAATATCGATGTCGAACCGGGACTCGTTGTAAAAGGCTCAAAAGTTCGCTATCTGGAAGCCACTATCAAAGGCCCAAGGGTCCTTCAGAGCTATTACACCAATCAATCCATTGAAGCTAAGTTGATGATTCCAAAAGTAAAAATGGGCGCCCATGAATTTCGCATAGAAAAGCACATGATCGAAGGTTGGAACCCTAAACTTGACATCGTTATTCACGATCCTATAGTGGCTATTTTTGTCGATCAAAAGGTATCTCGCTCGATTCCCATTAAGGCCATCACCCAAGGTCTTCCTGGTTCGGGAATGACCGTAGAAAAGATTGAACTTAAGCCCAATAGCGTTATGGTGACTGGCCCGAAGTCTGAAATTGACAAAATGCCAGAAATTTCGACCTTACCTTTAGATGTTTCAGGTCTGAAATCCTCGCAATCCATGGAATCCGGTCTTATTTTGGACCCAGCCAAAGGATTAGTCGCTTCTCCTGAACGCGTGACCGCCCAAATCCAGTTAGGAGAAAGCCGAGTTAACCGCCAATTTATTTCCATTCCTTTGTCTCTTGAAGGCGCCAGCAAATCTACGGCCTACAGCCCTAAATTTGTAAGCATTGTTTTACAAGGCACCAAGAAAAGTATAGAAGCGGTTGAGCGCAAAGAGATTCAGGCTTTTGTTGATGTCAGTGAGCTTCCGCCTGGATCCCATCATCGGAGAATTCAGGTCAAGATTCCTGTAGATACCACCTTGATTGAAACGATGCCAAGCGAAGCCAAGGTAGAGATTCATCAAAATACGCGCCGCTAAATCTGAAAGGGAACATAGAATGGGAAAACTTTTTGGCACAGACGGTATTAGAGGCAGAGCTAATTCCTACCCTATGTCTCCGGAGTTAGTTTTAAAGCTTGGACAAGCCATTGGCATCTATTTCCAAAAGCAGCATGATCGCCCCAAAATATTGATTGGAAAAGACACTAGGCGATCTGGATATATGCTCGAGCAGGCCCTATGTTCCGGCATGTGCTCGGTGGGTGCTGACGCCCTGTTTCTTGGCCCACTTCCAACTCCGGGCATAGCTTATTTGACGCGAGGCCTCAGAGCAACTGCTGGCATCGTAATCTCAGCTTCACACAACCCCTATTATGACAACGGCATTAAAATCTTCGGTAGTGACGGTTATAAATTGGCAGACAGCGCCGAACTCGACCTTGAGCAAATGGTCTTGTCACATGAACTCTCAAACGAGCTTCCGACGGGAAAAGGTGTCGGAACCGCTCGCCGCATTGAGGATGCCATTGGGCAATATGCTGTTTTTCTAAAAGAGCAGTTTCCCAAACATCTTACCCTCGAAGGCATTCGCATCGTTTTAGACACAGCCCATGGGGCCAGCTACCGGGTTGCACCAAAGGTTTTTGAGGAACTCGGCGCCGAGTTGTTTGTGATCGGAAATCATCCCGATGGTACCAATATTAACCATCAAGTGGGCGCCCTCCACCCCCAAGAGCTGGCCGAGAAGGTGAAACTCTATAAAGCAGACATCGGACTCGCCTTTGATGGCGACGCTGACAGACTGGTAGTCGTAGATAATAAAGGAGAAATCGTCGACGGTGATGAGGTCCTAGCCATGTCGGCCCTGCATATGATTCAGGAAAAGAAGCTCAATCAAAAGACCTTGGTGGCTACGATAATGAGCAATATGGGCTTGGATCTTGCCCTTCAAAAGGTGGGGGGAAAGGTTTTACGCACGCAAGTGGGTGACCGTTGCGTCATGGATGCCATGCGAAAAGGAAACTTTAATTTAGGTGGCGAACAGTCCGGGCACATTATTTTTAAAGATGCCGCTACGACCGGTGATGGCATCTTGGCAGCACTCAAAATTTTAGAAATTGTTTTGGAGCGCGGCAAATCTGTCCATGAGCTTAAGTCGGGGATGAATCGCATGCCTCAGGTGCTCAATTCCTTTGATGTTAAAGAGAAAATCTCCTTTGAAAATTTGCCGAAGTTTTCTTCTTTTTTAAAAGACTGTGAAACGGCGCTGGAAGGCGTTGGCCGACTGGTGGTGAGGTATTCGGGGACCGAGAATAAAGCTCGGGTTATGGCCGAAGGGCAAGATGAGAAAGCTGTTGAACTCATGGTGGCTGAACTTTCCAGTCTGCTACTCCGGGAAATCAATGAGACGAGCCAAAAATGAGTCCTTCATCTTTGACAAGGCCTAAACAGCTCGACCCTGAAGTTAAGTGGGCCGGCACTTGGACTCTTTTAACGACTGCAGAACTTGCAGAAGTAGGACTAAGCGAATGGGCACGTCGAGTCGCTCAAGAGTTGGAATCAAGCCGGATCCATTCAAAGAAGCCGTTTTGCTTGTGGCTCTTAGGAGAGGTTGGGGCAGGTAAGACTACATTTTGCAAACCCTTGTTTACAGAGCTCGGGGTCGACAGAAATATTGCGGTCACATCTCCTACCTATACCTATTTAGCAGAATACAAAACTCAAAATGGAATGTGGTTAGCCCACCTCGATCTTTATCGATCAGACTTGGGCCTCGACATAGAAGACCTCGTGGCCGAGGACTTTAGGTCTTACGGCGGCTATGTCTTAGAGTGGCCTGAAAGAATGGAAGAGTCTTCCAAACGTCTTCCAACCCATCTTCTTGAAATCGAAACCACAGACTTAGGTCGGCGTTATTCTTTTTGGAGCTACAAGGTTTTAAGTGCTCCCGGAAAATAAAACTCGCTTTTTCTATTTCCGAAAGGGAACGCGACGAGATCCACCATCGGCCATCGGACCCATCATAATCAATGGGCTGAGTTATCTGAAGCTGAGCTGTCTTTTGGGAATTCTGCTTTAAAGGTAAGTTTCTGTTTTATAAAGATGAGATCGGCATCGGCAATAGATTTCTGATTCATGGCATAAAGGGACTTCCAACTTCCTGGCGCCCCATAAATCGCGGCCGCAAGTTTGGATAGGGAATCTCCCGGGCGAGCAAAGATGGTAGCATGGCCATCGGGTTGTACACTAGGATAGTCCCTAGTTTTCTGGAACACGATGTTGCCATAGACTTCGGAAAACTTTTTAGAAGCTTCATTTTTAACGGCCAGGACCAATTTCTGGCCAGGGTGAATGCGATTAGCATCCTTCAGACCATTTTTTTCTGAGATGTCTTTCCAAGAACCCTCGGGGCCATAGACTTTAAGAGCTACTTTGGACAGCCAGTCGCCTTTTTTAACCGTGTATACGAAGGAGTTTCCACTGCTCTTAGAGACTTCTGTTGGCTTCTGGCTCATTTCAGGGGACGACCGCTCAGAGGCGACTTCACTAGATAGAGTTGGGGCGTTGGCCATGGTGGTCGTTGACTCAGGCTCCGCTATCTCAGAAGTTTTGGTTACGGAGTCCGCTGAAAAGTCTTCTGCCCCCTGGTAGCTATCTTTATTTTCTGAAACCAATGGGGAAACGTTTTGGGCCAAGACGGCATCCAGTTTCAGATCCGGGGATGACTCGCTCTTAGAGTCCTTAAGAGGGTCCTCTGAGGGATTCTCAGCATTAGTTGGAACAGCCGCTAATGGCTCAGTCTCGGAAGGTGCCGCCGAGGCTGATTCCATCGAAGCCGAAAAGGATTCATCGACATTGGCGTCGGAGAGGCTTCCTTGCTCTGGATTTGCTACCGACGAATCTACTTGGGAAGACACAACAGGATCTTCCAACGGCTCATTTGACGAAGTGCAAGACACGCTTAGGGCCACTATAGCGGAGCCCAAAACAACCCCGCATCTCGTTTTAAAATGTCTCAAAATCATCTTTTTTTTCCTTTCAAAAGGTTCCCATTCTTGAGGCCCGGTGATTTCGGAAAAAAACAAACTTTCTTTAATAAATTTGCCAACACACCAAAAAGACAATTGAAATTGCTTGCCATTACCGAGTTTCGTCGAGAGATCGGCTCGGGCGCGGATGGGATTTAAACCGGCTCAATAGTCATATAAGATGCTCATATTGCTAGAAATATTAGGTTTCAAATGGTCTATTCCAAACCTAGCATTTGGCGCCACAGTGCCCTTTGAAGCCAAATCTTCAAAAAATTACTGATTCACGTTCCATGTAAGATACTAATAGAAAGGTATTAGTCTTCCTTGTCACAATTTTTTCTTGTCAGCTTCCTGAAGAAGGGCTGTCATTACCGGCTTTCTACAAAAGCGCAGT
>CAXNGG010000145.1:0-4749 GCA_964201885.1 Oligoflexales bacterium | reverse complement strand
GTAGACGACCCAATTTTTTTGATGATTCATAATGTGAGTCGCTCCTATATTTCAAAGGCTTTTGGAAGATTAGGAAAATCCGAACAGCGAAACTTATTTTACAATATTAGCAGAAGATTTCGAACTGTTTTTGTCCGTCTATTCCCCGTTATTGTCGGAAATCGGCGAAAATCTTATCTGCACCCCAAAAAATTCAAACTAGGACACCCATTCTTACTGTGTTTAGGAAACAAACTCTCCAAATGCCTTATGGAAAGCATTGCGACATGGTCAGGAGGGGAGCTGGTTAGACTGTGACAGTATAGAAAGCGTCTAGGGGCAGTTCGTCATTTAGAGTGAGGGTTTCCTTGAGCACAACCCTAAAGCGTCGATTCATGAAAGCATCGGTTCCACAGTGCTAATCCTCTCAGCGCAGACTGAAGGATCTACGATCTTCAGCTTTCTTTAGCTTTATTCAATAATAGAGCCATCTTTAGCGGTCTAAAGTTAGGCTTGAGTTTTGAATAATAGCAAATAAGCCCGTCGCCGCTATGGATGATAAAAAGGGAGGTTTTCGGGGGTGAGGTACTTAGCTGCCAGAGTTTTTATCTCACCCGATTTAACCATGTCCTGAATGATCTTGTCGAACCAGGGGAAAAGATCGGATTGGTTGGATTTATTGGAAAAGGCTAGCCCGTGGGGTTCTATCTCCCCAATCCACTCGGTTTGAGAATATGTGGCATTTTCTGCAGGAGATAGATACCTCTCTTTGACGCCGATAAAAAACAGCAATACATCTATTTTTTTCTTCTTAAATGCCTGAAACATTTTTTCTTCTGTAGCAAATTCTACGATTCTAGCAGTCTTCTTGAGGTCTTTGACTTCCAGGTCAAGGGCCGGTCCATAACTAGTGCCTGCTACTGAGCCCAATTTTTGTCTTGTGTTTTTTGTAAACTCCACAAGAGTCGCGGCACGTACACCCGCGTGAAACAACACCGATGTTTTGGCAACGCCATAGTAGGAGAATTTTGCTATTTTGCTGCGTTCTTTGGTATTGACGCTGCTCAAAGCCAAATCGACTTTTCCTAATTTAAGCTGAGCCCAAAGGGCGGGGCGGCTGTAGCTCTTTTCCTCAAATCGACAATTTGTTTTCTCTTTCAATTTTTGAACAATATCTTTGTCAAGGCCGGTTTTTAGTTTTTCATTGTAAAAGATCCCAAAATCACTGTAGCCAACCTTTAGCGGCTTTTTCGGGCATGAAAAGTTCATTTCTTCTGCAAACGCCGTACCAGCAAAAAAAGAGAGGTAAGCTAGAAAGAGTCTCAAGAAGAGGTTGGATGCCATAAAAGTAATCCTTATGTTCTAGGAATTCCATAGTAACTTGCCGATAGTCAAAAGAGTGACGGCAATGACTGTAAAGCGTATGACTTTATGGCCAGATTGCAACACAAATCCAGCGCCGATAAAATTGCCACCCAAATAGCACGCGGCACCACTAAGCCCTAGTCTCCAGTCGACTCGCTGAGAGACGCTAAAAAAAATTAGGGCACCGATGTTAGACGCTAGGTTAAAAATCTTTGCAATCGCATTGGCGGTCTGGGTTTGAAATCCTTGGCGCTCTAAAAAAGAAAGAAAGAAGATGCCCGTTCCTGGACCAAATAAGCCATCATAAAACCCAATTAAAGCTAGGGGGATGCGACCTCGTCTCGCAGAGGGCTCTGAGGCTTGCAAAGATTTTCTTTGCGGCATTGAGGGGGATGCCGAAGAAAAAAACCATTTTTTTATTAAAACCAGCAAAATGACAAATAATAGGGGCGGTAAAATATCTTTTAAATGAGCGATGATTCCTTGGTAGGTGGAAGCAAAGGCTCCTAAGGAGGCAGCCAGTAAAATAAGAGACGTCTTTTGCGCCCACTCAGTCGGAGTTTTAAGGTCAGAAAGTAGTCGAGCCCTTTTAAATCGATATATAGCAGCCGTAGATCCAAAAGTTCCAATGACCTTATTGGTCCCGAGGACAAGGGAAACGGGAATTCCAGAAATCAGCAAAGCTGGCGTTGTCAGTAGCCCACCTCCACCACCCATGGCATCGACGAGGCCCGCAAAAAAAGCAGCAGTTAAAATCAAAGTCATAAAATTCCTTAGTACAATTCTTGAAGGAACTATACATGAGCTTAAGAAGTTGTTCAATTTCTTTGCTTCATTCCAAAAGGGAACCCTTAGAGGATTCCTGAAGCCCTCGTCGCGCGATATTCTTTTATTTGGAGGTATGGCAAGCTGGA
Organism: Oligoflexales bacterium; assembly: GCA_964201885.1. Taxonomy (GTDB): domain Bacteria; phylum Bdellovibrionota_B; class Oligoflexia; order Oligoflexales; family CAIMVM01; genus CAIMVM01. The sequence goes on along the minus strand of CAXNGG010000145.1, from coordinate 2,491 downwards.
TTTTCCTGATTATATCTCTTGGGCGCGATAGGAAAAGAAGTACTTGATGTTTTAAAAAACGACTCCTATTTTTGAAGTAGAGCCGCACGCGAGTAGGATTTTGTCTTGGGGCGTGATTTCGGCTTGTTTGTGTGCTCTTTTTAATCAAATCTGCCCTTAGTCTTTAGGTTTTCCAATGATCAGCCTGGCGAGAGCAAAAAAAGGGTTAAAAAAACTGAAGAGAGCGCCTTTTGTGCTGCGCAGATTCGCTAGAATTGGGTATGATCAAAACACATAATGAGTTTTTGACGAATTTTTAGGAAGGATTAAACTTTTGAAAATTATACTTTTAAATGAATCTGGGTCTTTGTCAAAAGGGTCTGAAAGACTCGTGTTAGTAGGTACTGAGAGCTTTTTTAAAAAAGAAAAAATATGGTCTGCCTATTTGCCTGAGGGAGTTCTTTTACTCCTTAAAAATGGTGTCAAAAGTTTGGTCTCAGGGACCAACGGCGCGGTCTATAAAACATTTACAAACGACGTACATATCAAGGAAGTGGCCTTAGTCGTCCTTCCAGATGAAGTCTCGAGATATAACTCACCAAGTCGCAAACACTCGATTTTTCAACATACTCAGTCTTTGTCGACCGGGCGACCTACTTCAATTTTATTGGCCGTTGAAGACCCACAATTCTTGCAAGGAGCCCTAAACGGACTGGCAAGATTGGAAAATCGCACCAGCTATAAGTCTAAGCCAGAATCAAAGGCGGAAGCCAAGGGAGCAAAGGCTGAAAAGGCTTCTGCTTTGACGCTTAAAGTATTGCCCGTAGATCATATGGGGAAAGTTTTAAAGCCGAGTGAAGCAGCCATAGCTTCGATGGAAGGGGTCGCATGGGCAGCAGCGCTAGTTGATCGAGCTCCTTCAGAATTAAATCCAGAAGTCTTTGCCAAAGAAATAAAAGCCCATTTCAAAGACACTCCCCATGTGAAAATCACGGAATTTGTGGGTGAAGACCTCGTTAAAAACGGTCTATGCGGAATGTATGCGGTGGGCAAAGCAGCCACTAAGGCTCCGCGTATGGTTGTCCTACATTATAAACCTAAAGCGCCGAAGAAAGTCGTGGCCCTCGTAGGCAAGGGACTTACTTATGATTCGGGAGGTCTGTCTCTTAAGATTTCTGGCAGTATGGTCGGTATGAAAGGGGACATGGGCGGTGCTGCGGCTGTGCTTGGCGCATTTCATACTCTTGTTCACTCCCACTGTAAGAATGAAGTGATTGCGGTTTGTGGTATTGTTGAAAACGCAATCGGACCTGAAGCTTATAAAAATGATGATATTCTATTCATGCACTCCGGCAAAACTGTAGAAATAAACAATACAGATGCGGAAGGAAGACTGGTATTAGCAGACGCCCTTAGCTGGGTGGCAAGAAAGTTCAACCCGAAATTGATTATTGATGCCGCCACACTTACGGGAGCGCAGCTAGTAGCCACGGGCCTCGTGCACGCGGGAATTGTTTCAAACGATGAAAAAACTGAAAAAGAGGCCATAGAGATCGGAAAAGTGACAGGAGATTTGGTCCATCCCCTGATTTTTGCTCCTGAGATTTTTGCAGATGAGTTTAAATCGGCCATTGCCGATATGAAAAATTCCGTGAAGAATCGGTCGAATTCTCCTTCAAGTAGTGCAGGTCAGTTCCTATGGTCTCATATTGACGATATCAAGGGCTTAAAGTGGCTCCACATAGATTTAGCGGGACCAGCTTCCTACGGTGACAACCGGGGTACTGGTTTTGGGGTGGCGCTTATTTCAGAAATGGCGAGACTAGGGTAAAGTCCTAGCCTCATCATCACCTAGTGGAAAGGAGCCAACTTGGGGTTGCTAAGTTCGCTTGCTTTAGCAAGCTCGATATTGAATTGCGAGTCCATAGAGAAAAGTCCATCTTCCTCTATCGTGCAGGTGCTGCGCTGCTATGACGGGGATACTTGCACCTTGAGTACTAAAGAAAAGATTCGTCTCGGGGGGATCGATGCCCCAGAAAAAAAAGGCACTTTAGGCGGTAAGGGTCAACCTCGCGCCCAAGAAGCAAAAGTCGCGCTTTCTGACCAAGTGGTTGGAAAGAAGATCAACCTGATTAGACACGGCACTGACCGCTACGGCAGAACAGTCGGTGAGTTTTGTCAGGGGCCGAAATCCATTAATGTCTGGCTTGTGGAGCAAGGTTTTGCCAGGGTTTATCGGGGCAAAGAAAGCTCCAAGACCATTGATCATGCCTTATTTGATGCCGCAGAAGTGAGCGCCCAAAAAGAAAAGTTGGGCATATGGTCGAAAGAAAACGCATCTGACGAAAATCAAGACCCAGCCTTGTACCGAAAGAAACTCAAAAGTAAATCCTAATGCCCAGGACCCTAACGGGTCTTGCTTTTTAGAAAATGTCTAACGTCCCATCAGGTCTCTCACTGACCTTTTTTCACAATGCAATCACCAATCGTAATCGTCAAATGTAATCGTAAA
>CAXNGG010000144.1:0-4765 GCA_964201885.1 Oligoflexales bacterium | reverse complement strand
CTTAGAAAAGCCGGGAAGGAGTGCGGCGCACCTTAATTTGGAATGTCTTAATGGCCTTTGATCCCGCCCGCATTATCGAATTATATTGACCTTTTGGAGCAGGCATCTTAAACATTTAGATCCCTTAACGCTTATTTTATGGCCATTCTATTGCCATAGAAGGCACTTAGAATAGGAAGTAAATATGATTATTGGCGTCCCAAAGGAAATCAAAACCCGAGAAAATCGAGTGGGCATAGTTCCTGGTGGTGTAAAGACCTTAGTCGATCATGGTCACAAAGTACTTATTGAAAGTGGCGCAGGTTTGAGTGCCGGTATCCCGGATGAAAGCTTTAAACTGGCAGGGGCTACCATTATTTCTTCTGCAGATGAGCTTTGGGGCCAATCTGAAATGATCATGAAAGTTAAAGAACCCGTAGAGCCTGAGTTTAAGCGCATGCGCTCGGGCCAGATTCTCTATACTTATCTCCATCTGGCAGCTGAAAGGAAGCTTACGGAAGTTCTCGTAGAGCGTAAAGTTACGGGACTTGCCTATGAGACGATCGAACTCCCAGATCGTTCTTTACCTCTACTCAAGCCCATGTCTGAAGTAGCTGGAAGAATGTCCGTGCAAGTGGGTGCCCGTTGTTTGGAAAAACATAATGGTGGAAAAGGCCTACTCTTAGGAGGGGTGCCAGGGGTTAGACGCGGCCGTATTTGTATTGTAGGCGGGGGAGTTGTAGGTGTGAATGCCGCCAAAATGGCAATCGGGATTGGCGCCGAAGTGACCATTTTAGATGTCAATAGCCAGCGGCTCGCTTATTTAGATGATATCTTTGGCAACCTCTGCACAACGTTAATGTCCAATTATGAAAATATTTCCAAGTCGGTTGCTGAAAGTGATCTCGTCATTGGTGGCGTGCTAGTTGCAGGAGCAAAAGCTCCCATGCTCATCACCAGAGAGATGATCAAGCATATGACCCCAGGCAGCGTCGTAGTGGATGTGGCGATTGATCAGGGCGGTTGTATTGAAACCATTCGACCAACGACCCATGATAACCCTGTGTACTCCGAAGAGGGCGTTCTTCACTACGGTGTGACTAACATACCAGGTGATGTTCCCTTGACCTCGACCTATGCCTTGACAAATGTGACTCTTCCTTATGCGGTGCAAATTGCCAATAAAGGCTTAGCCGCTCTTAAGGACTCGGAGGCTCTCCGAAAAGGGCTTAATACCCATGAAGGTGCCATCACTTATAAAGCTGTGGCAGAAGCCCATAATCTTCCCTATCACGAATACCGAGTGTAGATTCCTAAAGATAGATGGAAGACAGATTAAAAAAAGAAAGTCCCGCTCCTCACAAGATGCGGGACTTTGTGCGTCCGGTATGGACAGTAACTAATCATGAACAAGTGATCTTGGTCTAGAAAGGAGGAACAAGTAGGCGAAGGCAAGGGTGCCCGAAGAAACATTGCGCTCCATTCTGCGACAGCGGACGTAAGGTAAAGTCGCTCTAACGTGACAGGCACCATGGATATTAGCGAATGCCAATGAGGAATCTGAAGAAAGCCATAGCCAAAATTGCCGCCCAAACGCAAGTGAACCTTCGTAAGGCTGTATGGTCGGGTGAGATGCCAAAGTCCATCGAAACACAGCTGATAGTTAGCGGAATAGAAAGCTGGTGCCTCAGCTGTCAGTCACTCATTAATCGACAGCACTAAGTTCCTTGAGCCGCTCGCGGATTACGGTACCTATGGGATCCTTGCCAAGTTCGGGGAGGTCTGTTGATTTGTCCATTGGTAGAAGGCCACGAGAGATCAAACTGACTCGCACAATGTTAGGATACGTATCTGTGGGGAAGGTCAGCAATTTCTGCACAATCTCGCGGCGTGTGTAATTAACACCCTCGTCAATTGCTCTGATTATTTCGTTAGTGCAATTCAAGCTGACGGTGTTGTACATATAGGTCATTTGACGAGCCGCACTCATTGCCACAAACCTCTGAAAGACTGTCTTCAATTCGCCCATTTCGATGTTCATCTTCCACTGCTCAACTCGGTGATTCTGCTTGATGATCATATGGTCATAAGAGCGATCTAAGGACGTGACGCGGTAGACTCCGGCATACTCATCTTTAAGCCCTGTTAGGGGATTGTAGGCGTAGCCGCGCTGACCAATAGCTTCGAACGATATGATCAGATCATTGATCTTTTGAGTGATTTTCTTGTCCTTGCCTGACTGCGTCGTCAAGACCACTGGTTTATCATCGCGGAAGCGGATTCGCACTTGCGTGTGGCCAGCCGGAATATTGAGAGGTGCGGGAAAGTATTCGAGTTGAAAAATGCCCTCGACAATTCCGTCCATGGGGACTTTTGCTACCCAATATTTGCCACCGTGGGAAACATTTGCAACAAGGATCTCATTGGTTGGCTCACCGCCAAACTGCGCCGCTTCCTCGGCAGTCAATCGCGAAACAGGTCTTGCTAGATCCGTATCGATGCACTCACCTTTGTGGGCGCCTTTGGTGATACGAGAATGAGGTTCAAAAGGATCGAGAGCATCAAATACGCAATCTGGCGTAGGCACATTAGCTGTCGCACGAAGCTCATTAGTCATGGCACCATGTTTAGGTGCGCAACCAGCCAATATCGCCAACAAACCTACAATCACGGTCGCACTCTTTAACATGATTCTTTCCCTCTTAAAATCGGATTCAGATCTGTTAGTTAAACCCAACGCAAGTTTCCACTATTCCAAGGCTAGGTTAGTCGCCTAGCCTCTGTCAAGTCGGCCTTTTTGAGTTCATACGTCTCTACTCTGGCTTAGGGCCCAGTTTTTATAACCTTTAATTTAGAATTTTTGTTAAAATTATCCTTTATTTTGGTTGAAATCTAAAAAGGTAAAACATGTTTTTTTTTGAAATGCCAGATCTTGAGTGCCCGAAGTTAGTAAGAGGCTTTTGCGGTGGTTTCAAAGACTTGGTCCCCAAAAAGGGTGACTATCGAAGCCATGTGGCATTGGTATGTCGGGCCGTTTTTAGCTCAGCAAATCTCTCAGAGGTAAGTAAGATTTGCGATTTTCTGGGTTCTGAGGAACTTCCTAACGAGTACAATCCTAAGCAGCGACTTCCGGCCAAGTTCTTACTCGAAAAAGTCAAAACCAATCCTGAGAGATATCAATTTGCAATTGACGATACTCTTGTCACTCACTCAGGTAAGGACATGTGGTGGAGTCTAAAGCTGGTTTGATCATGCCAACAAAAGAAGAAGATTCTGAAAGCGCGCACATCACCGGGTGGCAGGTGGTTTTGAAATTTCTTCATGAAGCACTAGAGAGTGGATTTCCTAAGCTGCCATTGACAGCCAGCTCATGGCTCCAAGGTACTCTTTAGCTCGCAGCATACTTAAGGTGGCACTCCACCCGCAAGAGCAGACTCAGCAGTCATTTCATGCAAAGTACAATCGACAAAACCTCAACAACTAAGCCAGCGGTGACTAGCTGCACCTCTCAAACCCTTAACTGTCAGGACAGGCGAGCCAAAGCGGCATGACATTTACTGGAAACGTCTGCTCAATACGAACCCTGTCATCAATATATGTTGATAAAAAGACATAGCGAGATCCGCGCCACAACAAGTAGGTCCATCATTATGGCTATTTAAAAGATAATTAAGGCAAGGAAGTCTGACTAATCTTTGGTCGTTTACGGGATCAGGATCAACACTAGTGCGCTGGAATTAGCGACTGCAGCTCGCTTAAATCAGGTCAGCAAAAAGAGTTTACAGTCAATTTGTCGGTCAATATCTAACACATCAGAAAACATTTTATATTTCCCTGGCTCCAACATAATTTGGCAAGATTCTACGCAACAAATCAAAGACAGTTTAAAGAAAGTCCCGCACCTCAAAAGAAGCGGGGCTTTTCCATGGAAATAAGTTGTCTCATTTACGAAGAAAAAGATTCCGTCTTGATGTGGCGTTCTTCCACCCCATGGGCTTTGGCACAAGCAACTGCCGTATCCATAATGGCTTCAGGACCACAGGTCATGAAGGTCTTTCCTTTGAAGTTTCCATCTAATAGTTTTGAAATCATGGGAGCATCAATTCTTCCATGCCAGAAGCCCTCGCCAGTGGCATCTTCCCTGGAAAGAGTCGTCACAATGCGGCAATGGGAATGGGAGTTTATCTTTTCTATATCATCCCAGAGAATTAAATCTGCTTTGCTTCGATACGAAACAAGAAGGGTCATTTTTTCAGGAGCTCCTTCTGCCCCAAGGCGATCCATGTACTCTCGCATTATGGAGATAAAAGGAGTCACGCCGCTCCCACCTGCGATCATGACGAGATGTTTTTCATCACTTTCTGGCTCATATACAAATTTGCCTATAGGACCTCTGGCTCGGTAGATTTGATCTACGGCAGTATCTCTTACCAATAGCCGCGAGATAAAGGGGTCGTCGACTTCCTTTACGGTTACCGCTAAGACCTCTGTTTGGCGTGGAGAACTTGACATGGTGTAGCTTCGTACTACAGGTTTTTCCGAAACATCATCAAATCTAAACGTGATATATTGTCCGGCAATATAGTCAAAGGGTATTCCCCCTTCATCTGCATCGATGAAGTACAGGGTTTTTGTATCGTGGCATTCGCTTTTAATGCTTTGTATCTTTAGATTCATCCACCCACGCTTAATGCGTCGATTTGGGTCAAGCTTCATGAAAATTAGACTCCTTTTTCCACATTTTCCAAAATAGCGGGCGACGACTTATAAACTAACTTTAGCGGCA
>CAXNGG010000143.1:0-4843 GCA_964201885.1 Oligoflexales bacterium | reverse complement strand
GATATCTTTCTGCAGGAGATCTACAGGAACTTCGCATCGTTGATAAGACTTGTCGTCAGATGATCGAATCTACAAGTCTTAGTTTCGGATTGGAGACTTGCCGAGCCGGACTTCAATCGGGCTTCTATTGGATCAAGACCCCAAAAGGCTCTGTGCTCGTTTACGAGCAACCGATCAATGATACCTATAAAGTTACTGCGGCTGTACTTGTCGACCGCCATTGGTTGCTTAATAATTTAGGTGTCGGAGCCGGATTTGCGGGATTCGAATTATCTGATAGTCCAGGGCGCGGTATTGCTGTCAGTCGAAGTTTAGGGATAGAACCTTATTTCGTTTGGAACCACTGGTCGAGCGTACTGACCCATTGGTTTATGGGGCTTGATGGCAGTCGGGTGCCGCTACTCCCCTTTGGAGCTTTGGTGGTTATTCTGACCCTTTTCTTGACTGCGGAATACCGCCGCACTTTGCTCAAGCAAAGTTTAATGACAAGACAGCTCCAAGATCAAACCCAACGATTCTTAACTCAATGGCAAATGGATACAAGTCATCGTGATTGGCCTGAAGAAGTTGCCAAACGGATCGGACAACAAACTCAGGATTTAAAAGACGACAGTCAAGAAAAGAAAGAGGCGCTCATGGTCATGGGGGCCATGAAGACTGAGATTGAACTGGAACTTATGGATTTGAGGCAAAGTGAAACTATATTAGATCAGATTCAAAGAACGATACCGACTATGGTGGAACACATATCCACCTGGGAAGCCAAACTTAGAACTTTGCATCAAGATGTTTCGACTGTTCTGGTAAAAGGAAGTCTTAATATTGCCAAGCTAGCCGCAGAATGGCAGACCGATATCGACGCCAGAGGTGCTCGAAAGTTTCTGCGTTCTAGGCTTGAAACGGAAATCCCAGGACCTGATGGCAACCAACTAAGTTCGGAGCTAAAATTTATCGTCGCGACAGCGAAGGGGTTTGAGAGGACAGGTGGTACCCTTCAGGCAAGTTTGGCTGATATTAAGAAAAACCAAGCTTCCATAGTAAGGATAGCCAGTTTTTGGCAGTCTATTTTAAATGGTGGTTCTAGGGATCAACTCTACTGGAAGATTTCAGATGCCCTTGAAGATAGCTTTATGCAAGTAAAAATGGCTCTCAAGGACTGCCAGTTAGTGATTGATAAACCAAATTGGATAGAGCCTATTTTAAACATCGCCGCGCCTTACCCAACGATTACGTGCATTTTGCATCAAGTTTTTGCGGCTTTTGCAAAAATAGATTCCAATGCCAAAATCTCGGTTCAGTTCCGCTCGGGGGCCCTCCACGATCAGCTGGTCTTTACCCAGGTTAATGGGCTTGTGGAATTTAATGAGTCCTTGAAAGCCATACTGGCTAGGCACATAAATACTGCAAATTCATTTGGAAAGCCCTACGGCACACTTTTAAGGCAGCTACCTGCTTTAGGGGATCATTTGGTTTTAGCGGTGGCTTGGAAGTGCACGCCTAAAGTGCATTCCTTGCCCGGGAGTCCACTTGTGACGCCAAGCCACTCCCTTGAAAGCGAGACAAACACTTGGAATGCCTAGGGCCAGTAGCGGTTATTGCAGGTATTCGAGTCCTACCTTTATCTTTAAGGGCAACCTCCCCAAAGTCTTTTATTTAGATTAAAATAAAAAGAACAATCCATTTTGGGGGCAGCTATGTGGGATAGGTTTCGTAACCTAGTTTTTATTAGTCTAGTCGCGACGTCAGCAAGGGCATCTTTTTTTCCTCCCAATAGCCTACACTTAGAGCAAACGCGTGGCGCAAGTTCTATTACTGAAGCTAGATTTAAAGAAATCATTGATGAAGTGGTGACGGCGTACCGACCCATTGTGGAGTCACACGGAGCGACCTTAAAAGTCAATTATTTATGGTCTGATACGACGGTTAATGCCTCTGCCGAGCAAAATGGCACCACTTGGATTTTAAATATGTACGGTGGTCTTGCTCGACGTCCAGAGATTACCGAAGACGGATTTTCTGCAGTGGTTTGTCATGAGTTAGGCCATCATTTAGGAGGATTCTTCTACTATGGTGATAATGATTGGGCTTCAGCCGAGGGCCAAGCTGACTATTTTGCGACTCATTCCTGCTTGAGGGAAGTATGGAAACATACGGATTCTATAAATTCCCGCTACAGAACTAAGCTTAGTGAATTTGGCGTTGCTGGCTGCGACCGAGCTTGGCAAGGTCAGGCTGATCGTAACGTCTGCTATCGTGTGGCAGCTTCGGGCGAATCCTTAGCTGGTTTGCTTGCTGCCCTAGGTCGCGGCAAGACACCACGCATTGATACACCTGATAGAACTGAAGTAACCCAATCTAACACAGCCCATCCCCAAGCCCAATGTCGTCTAGATACTTATTTTACAGGAAGCCTCTGTCCCGTTAACTTTGATCCCATGATCATACCTGGAAGATTCAGCACTAAAGGTCAAAACAGTGCCGCCACAGAAAAAGACACCATTGGATCTTACTGTCATTCCGCATTAGGTTTTCTAGAAGGCAACCGTCCCCGTTGTTGGTTCAAGCCCAATGTTAATTTTCTTTTGATTACAAAAGCCAATAACAAAGCAACAGAAACTTCAGGTAATGGAAATGGAGTTATCGAGCCAGGTGAAAGCATTTCGGTGGTCCCAACTTTCAAAAATGAAACGATAGATAAAACGGTGTCTTCCATGAAAGCCACTCTTAAGTCAACGAACCCTGCCTTGATCGTAAGTTCGGACACCATCACACTTCCTGGCATGGACCCAGGTACAACATCCACTTCCACTCAAGGTTTTGCGGCTAAAATTGCAGAGGGCACCGCTTGTGGAAGCTCTATTGACTATCAGATCTCAGTAGCAAGCCCAGAAGGTAGCACTTCGGTTTCAGATAGCCTATTTGTCGGTAAGAAAGAGACCCTAGATGGTGGGACTGTGGCTTCAGGTGAAGTTATCCCTGATGCAAATCCAACTGGAATCTCCTCAACCATAACTCTTGATGCAGACATGACGGCTTCCACAGCTACTGTGAAGTTGGATTTGACCCATAACTACAGCGCCGATTTAACTATTGACCTTGTAAGCCCCTCAGGTAAAACCGTTCGATTGTTTAACCGTAAACCGGGCAGAGACATTCGTGTAGAAGTTAAGTTACCTGTCGAAGGATCTATAAAAGGTGATTGGAAGCTTGTGGTTGTTGATAACGTCAAGCGCGACCAAGGAACCCTAAATTCCTGGGGAATTGAATTCGAGCATTATAAGTGCGAGATGTAATATCTTGTAGTCAAGTTTAGTTAATCGAAAAAGGTTTGTTCTCTCAGTGTTAGTTATCAGTGGCCTTTGACTTCAAAGTTGCGAAGTCAAAGGCTTTTTATTTCAAAATGAAATCCAGCTTCTGGAATCTAAAGACGATGATGGATGCTGGCAGAAGATCTCAAGTAAATCTAAAAAATAGTGTTCTTCAAAATCTTGAAAAGTTGCCGAACTTGGTTGTGAAGTGGATTCAGTTGGCGATTTTAGCACTGTCGAGCGACTCAAGGACCGAGGGCGAAACGAAAAGTCCACGACGATTATCGCGAGCGAATTGGTGACTATCGAATCATGTTCTTTACCCATGACTATATAGTCACAGAATTGTAAGGAAGTATTCGCTCAAACTTCGCCCTACTAAGAGATCGGCGTTGACTTCATCTAGGGGCTATTTGTAAAGCCATAGTAAAGTTTAATGCGATGATATCATGAGGTGTTGTGCGTTATGTTGTCAAAACCTCGAAGAATATTTCTAGAACTGGGGCATAGGCTCCATTTTTTCTATTTTATGGATAGGTATTAGCGCCTGTGCAGTGGGGGCTGTCTTGGAATGCGGAATCCCGTTTTAGATCCAGTTGCTCTCACCTTGGAAATCCAAGGAAACTCTATGCCTAGAGCTTTGGTTAAAGATTTTCCTGGAGGTTCCGATTCACCTCTAGGTAAACATAGAAAGAGGTTTTCACTATGAGCAAGATAGTACTAATTTTCGGTTTTTTTCTAGCCTCGATGATTTCATGTGCAGGCGGAGATGTAAGTGTGTCGAACGATGGGGGTACGATGCCTTTAAATCAAACAGAGGCGCTCCAATACAAGCAAGCATTGCACCGGTGCTTTAAGACTGGTGGCACGCGTATTGTCAAGATCAATGGCTACCTTCAGTGCTACTAAAAAGTGGCTCTGGAATTTATCTTGGATCGAAAGGTTCTAAGTTGGACCTCAACATCTTCAAGCTTTAAAACACACCCTGAAGACGCGACATGAGTTTTGGTAGTGGAACCTTATCCATGGCGTCAAGACTTAAGGACATTTGAGGAAGGCCTTCTTGCGACCTCTAAACGATAATGAACAATTTGGATGAGAAAAGTTTTTGCTTTAATGCAGACTAATTTCGAGGATATAGAAATCTTGAAATTTAGTTTCCGTCAAACTTAGTAATGTCCCTATCAAAACAGCTTCGCTTCTATCAAAACAGCTTCGCTTCTATCCCACATTCCCGCGAAAAATAGATTCGTCTTTTTAATTATGGCTGATAAAATTCAACCCACTGAAAATTTTAGATAAATTTAAATGGGTTGAATCTATGAACAGCGACATTAGCGGTGACTCGGAGGCTTTCAATCTTGATCGTCTGGGCATTTTGCAGCAGTTTTTAGGAATTTAGGACTCGTGGGAAAGCTGAATCAGCGATTGCCACTATTCGATATTCCGCGCAGCTACACGTATCTTCTTCACATGGCTCAACAAACGGGGTGGAAGAGACCTCTTGAATTTGGGCACTTTCAACCTATTCATGA
>CAXNGG010000142.1:0-4852 GCA_964201885.1 Oligoflexales bacterium | reverse complement strand
CGAGAAAAGTTTTTAATACGGCCCATGTCTTTGGAAGGCAAGGCGAGCTCTTGGCCCGCTACCGAAAGATTCACCTTTTTAGCCTGGCTAACGAACTTGGTGAAAAGATTCATTCCGAGCCCGATGGCTATCTATCTGGAAATGAATTTGTAAGCGTTCAAATCGATGGCCTTAGAGTTCATTTAGCGGTTTGCTATGATTTGAGATTCCCCGAAATGTTTTCTACTTTGCAAAAGCTAGGTTTCTGTGATGTTTTGATGGCGCCTTCTGCTTTTACAAAAGCCACGGGCGAGCGCCACTGGGAGCTTTTATGTCGAAGTCGAGCCATTGATTTGCAGGCTTGGGTGGTAGCACCCAATCAAGTGGGATGCCATTATGGAAATAAGGAATCCTATGGCCATGCTATGATTGTCGATCCTTGGGGAAACATCTGCAGTGAAACAGGCAACGTACCCGGTACTGCATTCTATGAGATAGACTTTGAAAAGACCCGCACCTTTAGAACAAGACTGCCTGTATTAGCCAACCAAAGACATGACTTATATACCTGATTTAATTAAAGATATACTGTGTGTTGGCTTCTAAAGGACCCCCTCCCTCGGCAATAATTCGTCACTCTCCTGACTTAATCGATTTTAACCCTCTCCGATAGGTTTAAGGTCGGTTTTGAGTCACTTGGAATCATGTAGCGGAGATGTAAATGTTAGAACGAAAAGATAAGCTTGATCAGTTAGAGAGAACTATTTTGGAATTGGGCGCTGAGATTTTTCGACTTAAGAGTGAGCTTACCGACATCAAATCTTCCCATACGAAATTTAATACTACTATTAAAGGCCTCAAAGACATTCTAGATGATAAGGGCATCATCATGAGTGAGGACTTTGAAGCGTCAGTAGAAGTTAACAGCATGATGACGGCAGAAGCTGAAGGCGACTTTGTCACAGATCAAGAAATGGAACGGCTCAAGAAAGCCGTTCATTAATTGATGGTCTCTTTCTTAGTGACTTGAAAGCAAACTAAATAAAACGTTTATCGAGGCCGTATTTTTTAACTTTGTTAATCAATCCTGCTCTTGAAATTCCGAGTTCCCGTGCTAGTTGAGACTTGTTCCAGCGGTGTTTTTTAAGCCCATCTAAAATCAGATCGCGCTCTAAGTCTTCAAGGGATCCTTTAAGATCGCTGCCATCATGGGCCGCAGCAGTGGCGGATTTTAAAGAAGAGCTTTGGGCGATTCTTTGACTTAGAAAACTAGCTTCCAACTCCCGATCGGTGCCGGCAAGTACACACAGACGTTCTGCTTCATTTTCAAGTTCGCGAACGTTTCCAGGCCAATCATGATTGAGAAGGGCTTGCAAGCATTCTTTTGAAATATGCTTCATGGGAGTTTTGGATTCTTCCGCATGGCGTTTAAGAAAAAAGTCCATCAGAAGTGTGATATCTTCTTTTCTCTGCCTTAAGGCCGGGACATCTAGCCGAATGACGTTAAGGCGATAGTATAAATCTTCTCGAAATTTTCCATCTTTAACCATCTCCTCGAGGTTTCTATTGGTCGCTGCTACAACTCTGACGTTAGCTTTTCTGATTTCTGTTGAACCCACAGGAGTAAACGTTCCATCTTGAAGCACTCGCAGAAGCTTTACTTGCATAGAGGGTGACGTATCACCGATTTCGTCCAAAAATAGTGTTCCACCGTCGGCGGCTTCAAAAAGGCCTTTTTTGTCTTTAATCGCTCCGGTAAATGAACCTTTTACATGTCCAAACAGCTCAGATTCCAAGAGATTTTCATGGACGGCGCCACAATTCATCACTTGAAAGGAAGCTTTTTTTCTCTTGGAATTATAGTGACAAGCTTTGGCGATAAGCTCTTTACCCGTTCCATTTTCTCCTCGAATAAGAATCGTAGCTTCAGAGTCTGCGACTCTTTCAAGGAGTCGATATAGCTTTTGCATTTCGCTTGATTTGCCGATCATGTTGTCAAAGCCAAATCTTGTCCCAAGGTCACCACGAAGTTTCTCGACGAGTTTTTGTTCGTCTGAAAGACTCGCTTGGGTAAGAATAATCTCTTCTACCACCATGCGAATCAGCTCTTGGAGATAGTTTACTTCTTTTGCAGTTAGAACAGGAATTTCACCAATTTTTGCCGCCAATTCATCGCCATCTTTACCAAGAAGCCTTTGAAGAAAATTCTTAATTTGAACACTCTGCTCTGATTTCGTTTCGTCGATAATAAATCCATCTGCGAAAACGCAGCCAAGGTATTGATTCTTAATTTTTATGGGGACCAAGAGTGTTGACATTCCATAGTCAGAACGTCCTACTTTAGGCTCAATAGACACTGCCGCATCAACGGAAAGCCGCTTGACGGTACTCATGCAGGCATCAAAACCTTTTTCGTCTGCCGCAATGGCTTTTGAGATAGGGTTGAGAGGGTTAAAGAACTTTCCCGATGGGATTCCTCTAAGCAAACCCTTCTCATCTGTGAAGTGCATTTGCACTTTCCACCACTTGCCAACCAATTCTCTAAGACGTTTAATCACTAATAGTTTATCAAATTCTTCCCACTTTACAGACTGTGCCATGACTAGGCTCCCCAAATATGAAATAGAAAACTTTCGACCTAAAGCTCAGAAATGGAGGCTTCCATCCCTTACCCTAGACTCATGTGTTTTATTTCGGCAGGTACTAGCTAAATTATTAACATTAAAAACCACTTCGTTTAAGCTAGTAGTTTTAACCACTTACTAGGCCGAGTGTTGAAGTTTAAGTCAGTTTGTATTTCCAAGACTCTTTTATGATCTATTTTACAGACTCTACAGAGACACCTTTGGGCAGAGAAAATGTGGACTCAGAAAGGCCGCCTTTGGAAAGACGGGAGAATTCAAGCTTGGTAGGATTGTCGTTTTGAAAGCGTAAGATCAGGGACTTAGGCTCAAGTGAGTCTTTTTGAATTGAAAGGGTCACTCCCGCCAATTCACCCTTAGTTTTTGGAGTCAGCGTTAACTCTAAGAGGGGGTCGATTTCTTTAACTTCAGTAAACTCATAAGACTTGGTTAAACTGGATATATTTGTAACTAAATCGACGATTTGGCGGAGTTCACGGCCTTTAGAGCCATTGGCGTCGTAGCGCGTCGCTTGGAGACGATCGGGAATAAAATTGTATAGATTTTTGCCATCATAAAGCCATTCATCTTGCTTGGGGCTGATCAACTGCCAGCGAAAGGAATCGGGCTGCTTAAAATAGGCGCGACCTAGACTTGTGCTGGTTTTGCCTCTCAGTTTTTTTACTTGGGTTTGAGTAAAATCAATACTCATCTCAGGCTGAATTTTAAAACTCTGTTGAAGTTTTTCAATTTCAGCACGGCCTAAAATCCGCTCGGCAAAACTTGCCCCACTGCTGGATAAAACTAAAACTCCTGCTAGAAAGCAGTACCGGACTGAAACGAGGCCTGTATATCTAAGCATGGTGCGCTCCGTTTATGCAAAAGAATGGCATATTAACATGGCAGATTTTGACTTTATAGGAGAAACTTTCAATCTTCTGCTACAATTATGAGTAAATCGCCCTAACGGAAGAGCATGCTAAAAATTTGTAATACCTGCGAACGAAAATTTGAAAGGGAGCAAGACTTTCTTGTAGGAACCTCCCAGTGGCGCATCTGCAGTTCAAAAAATCTTTGGTTCAATTGCGGCTGCGGCTCCACCTTAATGATACCCAAAGGCAAATTTCCCTGGTACCGACCAGATAGCAGCATATCAGAGCCCGCCAAAACTCTCTTTAATACCCTTGCTGGCATGGAATCCATACCTCATATACCTTCTGCCATCATGGAGTTGCAGACAAAGATCAGCGACCCAAAGGTGGAAATTTCTGAGATTTCTAAAATATTAAAGTCAGACCCCGTACTCGCCAGTGAAATTCTTGGAATGGCCAATCGCTTAAAAAACGCTAGGGCTGATGATAAGGTGGAAATTCGCGCCTTAGACCACGCCATAAGTTATATCGGGCGAAAAGATGTGAGCCAATACCTCCTGACTCTTGTCATTAAAGGCTTCAAAATCAAAACAAAGGCATTTAATAGTGATGCCTTTTGGACTGCTTCCTTTGACCGTGGCCGATTAGCCGAATTTCTGGCCAAAAAAATCGGCGCCCCAGACATAAAGCCCGATGAAATCTACTTGGCCGGAGCACTCTGCAACATCGGCAAAATTATTGGTGCCCTTCTGAGACCTGAACTTATCGACAACTTAGAAATGGAGGTCTCAGATCCAAGAAGACAATGCACCTGGTCTGACGCTGAGCTTTCTTATCCAGAAGTAAGTCATGTTCTTTTAGGAGAGATTGCAGCTGCCATTTGGGGGCTGCCAGAGTACATCATGGTAGCAGCGAGATTTCATCACAGCGACCCAAAACCTGGCGCTAAATTAAGATCGAGAGTCTACATTGCCGAATTGGTTTCTCTAGCGAATTCTTGTCTTCACTGGGCCAGTGGGGAACCGTTTCGCATAGACTATGGGCAGTTTCATGAAATACTTGCAGGATTCGAATTAACGGAAAGCGATATTGAAGCGATGATGCCTGACCTTAAGAAATGCCTACAGAGACCTAGGTAAACCTAGGCCTCTGTAGTTAGACTGGGAATGGCGCCTTACTTAGGTTCTAAGAAGTTGCAAGGCCGCTTCAGGGGCTGCGTTAGCCTGGGCTTGAACCGACATGCCGGCTTGAGTCAAAATTCTCGCTTGAGAATAGGCAGCTGTTTCTGACGCATAATCCACATCGGAAATTCGGCTTTTGGCTGCAGAAAGGTTCTCATTTGAAATCTCGATGTTAGTAATCGTAGAATTCAAGCGAGAC
>CAXNGG010000141.1:0-4865 GCA_964201885.1 Oligoflexales bacterium | reverse complement strand
ACGGTAAGGCATTAAAGGGCAAAGCATCAGAATTTAAGCAACAGCTTCGTGAAAAACAAAAGGTTAAGAGGGTATATGGTCTTCTAGAAGGACAATTCCGCTTAACATTTAAACGAGCAGCTGTTCAACGCGGAGTAACTTCTGAACTATTTTTTAGGGCATTAGAGACTCGTTTAGACAACGTCGTGTATCGTATGGGCTTTGCTAGAAGCCGCAATGAAGCTCGCCAAGTAGTAAGGCATAACCATGTCTTAGTAAACGGCAAGCGTCTAAATATTCCAAGCGCCAGTGTGAAAGTTGGTGACGTGGTTTCCATCAAGCCAAGCAGTCTTCAGTCACCCATTTTTGCTTCAGCTCAAGAGCTTTTTGCAAGACGCACTCAATTAGGCTGGTTTCAGGTGGACGGAGCCAAATATACTGGTAAAGTGGTGGCAGATCCTAAACGTGAAGACATTCAGTTACCTGTAACTGACCGTATGATCGTAGAATTCTACAGCAAGTAATTGATAACCTGAACTGCGGAGTAGTGTAGATGCACCATAATTGGAAAGACCTAATCAAGCCTAAGAATCTTGAATCTGTGGAATTGAGTGAAACCTATGGTAAGTTTGTAGCGAAGCCGCTGGAACGCGGTTACGGAGTCACTCTAGGCAATTCATTGCGTAGAGTACTACTTTCTAGTATCAGTGGAGCCTCTGTCACGGCTGTTCGCTTTGCCGGTGTAGACCATGAGTTTTCTGCGATTCCTGGGATTAAAGAAGATGTTGTTGATATTATTCTAAATATCAAACAAGTGTCTCTTAGATTTTTAGGTGAAGGCGATAGGACCGTAAGGGTAAAAGCGCAAGGAACTAAAGTACTGACTGCGGCAGATATTGAAGCTGGTGGCGATGTTGAGGTTTTAAATAAAGATCAGGTTATTTGTACACTCAACAACGAAGCTACTTTAGACTTAGAGATGATCGTTCGATTAGGTCGCGGCTATGTGAGCGCTGACGGAAACCGTACGGAAGATCTACCTGAAGGCTTTATCCCTATTGATTCCATATTTGCTCCTATCAGACGAGTGGCCTATAACGTTTCAAATGCGAGGGTAGGTCAAGATACCGATTATGACCGCCTTACTCTTGAAATTTGGACAAATGGCGCTGTGAGACCTGATGATGCGGTAGCTTATGCGGCTAAAATTCTCAAGGAACAGCTCACGACGTTTATTAACTTCGACGAAGCTGATGATATTGAAGAGTCAAGGCCAGAGTCATCTGACCGTCCAAAGATTAACGACAATCTTTATAAGACAGTCGATTCTCTGGAATTGAGCGTGAGAGCTGCCAACTGTTTGGAAAATGCCAACATCAAGTATATTGGTGAACTTGTAACAAGAACAGAAGGTGACATGCTCAAGACTAAGAACTTTGGTCGTAAGTCGTTGAATGAAATCAAAGACATTTTAATGGAAATGGGTCTCTATTTAGGGATGAAGATTGATGGATTTGATCCGTCAGAACTCCGTAAGAGAGAGAATCAAGAGAGTAACTAATTGTCACTTTGCTTAAGTATTTCAAAGTGATAACGAACTAAAATTTGAGGCTACTATGAACCACGGACATGGTTATCGTAAATTAGGTAGGGAGTCTTCCCACCGTAAAGCACTTCTTCGTAACCTAGCGACATCTTTTCTAGAACATGGAAGAATTAAAACCACTGTTCCTAAAGCAAAAGAACTTCGCAGAGTTGTGGAGAAGATGATTACTCTAGGTAAGCGCGGTGATTTACATGCGCGTCGCCAAGTGGAATCTGTACTTTTTTCAACTGAAGTTTCAAGCAAAGTCTTTAAAGATTTAGCGGGAAGATTTGCCACAAGGAATGGCGGTTATACAAGAATAGTTCGTCTAGGCGAACGTTTTGGTGACGGCGCTGAAATGTGCAATTTTGAATTGGTTGATTTCACTTCTCATGAAGGAAAGAAAGATTGATTCTTTCTAATCACTGATTACTTCATTTAAAAATAGAATCTCGAATTGAGGTTCTATTTTTTTGTTAGCGCATTCACGGAACTATCCCAGTTTTTTTTTTATAGCGCTTAGTTGGTAAAAGTTGCCTAGGAACCGATTTGCTCTATTTTTAGCAAAAATGTACACTCTAGAATTACGGAATGAATAGGGCGGTTATATTGAAGATTTTTCTTTCAATTTTGGCCATTTGCAGCGCTGGGTTATCTATAGGCTGTGAACCGCTTAGGAAGCGTCTCTTTGAATGGTCGGGAGTTACCTTGGATTCTTCTGCCGTCACCATGTCCTTAAAAGAGTTGCATCTCGGCGGTTTAGAAGCTGGGGAGGGCAGCGTGCTCATTTCTGGTAAGGTGATTGAAGTGGGTTATGCAGGGACATTTGTCGTGATTGAAGAAGGGGGAAGCCATATTTTGGTAGATGTGACCAGTTCCGATCAGAATGTTGCCTCAGACT
Source organism: Oligoflexales bacterium (assembly GCA_964201885.1). Taxonomy (GTDB): domain Bacteria; phylum Bdellovibrionota_B; class Oligoflexia; order Oligoflexales; family CAIMVM01; genus CAIMVM01. The sequence continues at coordinate 2,400 of CAXNGG010000141.1, read as the reverse complement.
ATTTTGGAAAAAGGCTGCAAGTCTATGGGCATCTTCAGGGTGGGAAAAGAGGACTGCCGTTAGTTGTGGCGTCTGGCGTAAGAGTGCTTCAGTGAAATTTTGGACGCGATTTGATAGTTATGTTGCGGCAAGTTACGTCAAGATTCTTACGCTTACTTTAGTTCTAAGTGTTTTCTTGTTTACCATTTTAGATCTCATAGGAAAAGCAAATCGATATTTTACTTCTTATGAGCCCCAAATGGGTCACCTGGCCTTGTACTACTTTTATCAGACTCCTTTCCAGATTGTACAAGCTTTGCCTATAGCCTCTTTGGTAGGGGCTATTGTAACTATGGTAGGTCTTTCTCGTAACAATGAGACCACCGCAGTTTTTGCAGCAGGAATGAGTCCTTTTCGGCTTCTTAGAGCCTTTATCATTACTAGCAGCATTCTTTCTCTATTGGCCGTGATTGCAAATGAATACGTCATTCCTAAGTCTTCTTACCGCATGCATTATGTAAAGTCTGTGCTCATTGAAAAACAGGCAGATGATCAGCTAGCTGGTGGCGTGAGATGGAAGAAAGATGGCAATATTTTTTATTCCTACGGTAGTTTTGATGCTAAAACTCAGACTCTGCGTCAAATTGAAGCTTTAGAGATGGATAAAAAAGAGTATCGAATCAGCCGCCAATGGAGCGCGGATAGCGGCTTATTTCAGCCTTCAAAGAACGATTGGCTTTTACACGATATCCGGGTGGTTAAATTTAGCGATAAAGCCTTAGTGAGCGAAGTCTCCAAAAAGGAATTCCTATTGTTTCCCCTTCCTTTTAAGCCTGATCAACTAGTTAAGGACCGACGGGACATCAACGAATTTTCTTTCACCGAACTAAGTGATTTGATTGAGACCACTAAGAAGTCAGGTGTTATTTCGTCGCCGCTTGAAGTAGCGTTTCATGTGAAACTTGGCTATGCCTTCTCAAGTTTAGTGATGGTATTTATGTCGATTCCATTTTCATCACTTTCTGAACGAAAGACAGAGACTGTAAAATCAATTATGAGTGTATTCGCGGTTGCTATAAGTTACTGGTTTGTATTGGCCGCAACTAGAGCCATCGCTAACAACTCTATATTTCCACCCGTATTTGGCGGCTGGACCGCTAATCTCTTTTTAGCTGTGGCTGGAATCAGGATGTACCGGAATTCCAAGGTTCGCAACTAGGCTAGAATATAAAACGTTGCGCCCATTAGTTGTAGACTTTATCATTCCAGACTGTGACAAATTTGAGATCATTCGCTTTACGGTGGCAAGTGGAATCTGCAGGTTCTTCGCAATTTCTGCAGCAGATGCTGGTTTGTTGTTGCTATATAGCAAAATTTGATTTTTCCGTCTCTGGGTGGTGCGATTTCCTCTTTGAAATTCAATTAGAAAAGCATCTGATATAGCCCAACCGTGAAGGTTTTTTTTAATAAGTGGAAAGGGCAACCCCCGGCACTGCCGTCTAAAACGTGACAAAGCATTATTTAATCTTTGACGCCATCCTTGAGTTTTAAGTGACTCATTCCAGGCCTTCGTAAAGAGCTCCTCTGCGGAAAGGCCATTTTCACCTGCGTCAATTAGAGCTGTAAGAATGTCTTTCAAGATGGGAAAGTCTTTAAACTCTATGTTGCTTCCAAGCGACGAAGTTAATGTTGCCCTTTCAGAATCCCAAGAAAGTATCATGGGAAAGAAGAATTTTGTTGAGTTCTCAAAAATAAGATGGATTTCTGGATTTGGAAAAGATACTCGACGCCCTCTTAAACATTTGGCCCATGTGTTGGCTATGAATCGGTAGTGACTAGGAAGTGTGCCGGTCTCTAAAGCTTTTTTAAGCTGATTTTCAGCAAATCTAGGCTCACCTTTTTGGACGGCCAAACTTGCACGTAGGATATAGAGATATCCCGTGTGAACAGATCTCCCCATTAGACCGTGGCAGGTCTCAAACTTAGATAAAAGGTCCTCTAACTCGCCTCGACTAGCAATCTGAGCATTTCTACATGCAAAAAGTCCCATAAGACAATACATCTGATGGTTTAAGTTTTTTCTCTCTAGGGCGGTTTCATAAACCTTGTCATAGATATTCTGGGCTGAGACGTAGTCGCGTTTGTTAAATAGAATTCTTGCGAGCGCAATTTGATTTTCTGAAATATGATAGGAGGTATGGCGGATATGGGGGGAAATTGTCGGCTCCCCTGGAAAAGTCTTCGATCCTAAAAGGGCCGAAAATTTCAAATATTGATTCCAAGTGCTGTAGTCTTCGTTAGAAACAATACCGTTTGATTTTAATTGTTTAACGGCATCTTGAAGCACTGAATAGCTTTCTGAATATTTTTCCGTTTCCCAAAGATAATGGGCTTCAATATTTCTGTATCTTGATTTATAGC
>CAXNGG010000140.1:0-4918 GCA_964201885.1 Oligoflexales bacterium | reverse complement strand
AATTCTAACTTAGGCAGCTTTAGCCAAGATAATTATTTAGAAATCAAGATTTCAGGAAGCCTCTACCGTAAGCTTAAAGAACTTTCTCGTACCGAAGGCCTAGCCGTTGACGAATTGGCAAGTGAGCTGGTTGCAGAAGGTTGTGTTGTAAGAGCATGGGAGCTTGTCGAGAGAAAAGCTGCCATGAAATCCCCCACGGGAAACACAACTCATAACGGAGCTAATTCTGGAAACGGAAGAAGCAATCCTGGATTTAACAGCAACAATAAACAAAACTATAATCCGAAGTCGAAACAAGGACGAAGTAACTACAATAAAATAATGGAAGATAACGCACACTTTCTCGAATATGTAAGAAATCAAGAAAAACGTCAGCGTTAAGTCTATGACTTGAAATGGAGTGGGGTCAGAACGCGACCTCACTTTTTTTTGGACTTGATGCTTCAGATAATTTTCAGGGTAGATTGGTTTTCTACATGCGGGAAAGTAGCACTTTGCTTTGTTCGAGTTGGTATGCTTTTTTTATGACTTCTACGAGAAAGGTTTCGTAGCGTTCAAAGGAAGTGACCGTTTGTTGGGCTTCGGCAAGAGACATTTCGTCTAGGGATTTGTTAATGCCCTGCAGTTCGAGGCAAGAAGACCAAGACTTTGCGTCCCAAAATGCCCAATCCTCAAAGGCGCCGCCATCTCCTAAGGATCCAGCTGATTTCACTTCGTATTCAGGAAGTAGAGTTTCAACGGCATTTCTAATGCTATTGCCCCATTCTTTCCAAACTGATTTCATCAAGGCGGAAGATTTTGACTTATAGATCATTCCAGGCGCTGAAGGAATCACAATCCAGTTGGTATAGCCATGAATATCAAGGGCTAGTTTATACTTTTTCATGTCAAAGAGATTTTTAAGAGATCTGGTTTCAGGTTCACTAAAAGGAGCAGAACCTGGGTTCTCCCTTGAAAACCCCCAAAGCACTGGAAAATTCCTATTTAGATTCACATCCCTTGCATTTAGCCTCGAACCCCGAGCATACCCATCGGGATTTAAAGTAGGGATAAAGTCTAGACGAAGGGGTAGTCCGGTTTGAGAGATTTTTCCGATATTTTTTTGATAGCGGTCCTTGAGCCAAAGAACGAATTCACGGGAGAGCTTTTCGTTGCCATGGCTGGTGCCATTAATGACGATCGGAAAGGATGTGTTCGGAGTAGAGTCAGTAAATAATTCAATTTTTCTGCCCTCGCGAGACGTCATAGAGGAGGAGCTTAAAATCTCATTCATGGTGGTCGCAAGGATGCGTTCAGCAAAGCTTTGAGAGCTGGCAAGGAAAGCTGCGAAAATGAGTAATTGGAATCTTTTAAGGCCAGGCATATCATCTCCCCCTTGAGTGCCGAGTCCAATAAAGCAAGATCTAAGCCATAAAAAACGCAATGATTTTGAGGAGATTGCCGGCGTAAGGTGTGTGGATCGGGGAGGGCTGTCTAGAAGCTAGACGTAAAAACCCGCGCACTTGGAGGTGGCGGGCGGCAGCTCAGGTCGCTGGGACTGGATTTAACCGATCCCAACCTCCATGCTACCAGGTGCTTGAATACATGGGTTACAACTCACCTAGCATCACCTCCTTTCAGGGGCTTTTAGCCCGAGCGGGCAAATCCCGCTCATAGCTAATATTCTACCCAAAAAGGGGACTAAAAATCAATTGTGTTCACTTTTTGAGCAGTAGGCAATGGACACTACATAAAAGGCGGAGTGACTTTCGAGGGTCCAGATGGTGCCAGATATGTAAATCTGCTTGGAGAGGGTTTCTGAGATGGGATCTCTAAGGGTTACCTTGGCCAAAATAGCATCATTTACAAAACTTAGAATTTCACATTGATGGAAATACTTTACTTGGGAGTAGGTCGGATTTAGAGCTTTATAGACGGACTCTTTAAAGGAAAAAGCAACTACCGTCGGTAGAAGGGCTTCTGAAAAGTTTTGACACTCTCTTGGGGAAAGGACTTTAAGCCTGAAAGCAGAGGTCAGTGGTTTGAGGCGTTCTATATCTACACCCAGGAGCTCATGCACCAGACTGAGGGATGCAGCTGCATAGGAATCCTTATGGGACAAGGAGACATAAAAATCACCATGCCTTTGGGGAAGAGTCTCTTGGAAGTTATAGGAAAGCATGGTTCCTGTCGCAAAGTTTAAAAGCGCACGAGACCTTAAAAAATCACTGCGCCTCTTTTCAAGTTTGATAGACTCTGCAAATATCGTCTGACTTGGAATCAAATATTTGTGAAGCGCAGATGGATCTTCTCGGGTGAGCCATACTGCGATATCTTTGTGCTGGAGTCTGGAAACCTTCATTCCTTAGGTTTCATAAAAAGGGTCTCGCGATAGTGAATCAATTCATTGATGCTTTCTTCAATATCATCTAAAGCGCGATGTGAGTTTTGTTTTTCCCAAGGCTTTTGCTTGGGATACCATCGTTTAGAGAGCTCTTTAAGTGTGCTTACATCAATCAGGCGGTAATGTAAAAATTGATCCAGGGTTGGCATGTGGGCGGCAATAAACCGTCTGTCCTGCCAAATGCTGTTTCCGGCAAGGGGAGACTTTCCAGGCTTGACATATTTTTTAAGAAAATCGATGGTTTCTTTTTCCGCGGTTTCAATGGTGATTGAGCTTTCCACGACTTTTTGCCATAACCCGGATTTGGTGTGATGTTCCTGGTTCCACTTATCCATCAAATCAAAGGTCGAGCTGGGTTGACCCATAATAAAACAAGGTCCCCTGTCCAGTATCTTTAAATCCGCGTCGGTTACAATGGTGGCGATTTCGATGATCTTATCTTTTGCAGGATCTAGCCCTGTCATTTCAAGATCCATCCATACGATGTGATTTTTGCCCATAATAGCCCTTTTCTGATGCAATCCTTGATTTTAAACTAAAATCAGCAAACTATCCAAGAAAAACCGAAGGGAACATCTAGGCTTTTGGGCGATATTGCGTATAATAGAAGGTCTTAATGAGATCATCTCATCGTGTTCTAATACTTTATGAGTAAGTTAGAACCATTCACTTTAAGGAGTCACAATGAAGTTTAGTGCTGTTTTTTTGCTTTTAAGCTTGTTTTCCCTGAACGCGAGAGCTGATTCGACTTCAGCCTTTAAGATTTATGGCAAAACGACTTCAGTGCTAGACGTGGCTAAAGAGAATCAAGGAGAATTCTTTGATTTGGAAAAGAAGAAATATGAGCTTATTGAGCGCCTAGCTCAGGAGCAGTTCTTTAAAGCCTACTGGGAAAAAGTAGCCAAAGACAAAAATACGACCCCTGAAAAGGCTAAAAATGACTTTATGACGGCGGCTTCTAAAGTTTCTGACAGCAAGGTGAAAGAGACCCTTGGTAAATTTAAAGATCATCCTCAGCTTTCCAAGCTGCCTCCTGATGAGCAAAAAAAGCAAATTCGTGAGTATTTAGAAGGGACAGCAGGCAATGAAGCTATGCAAGGGCTTATCACTAAAGCGCGGAAGTCAGGGGAACTAGTGGTTCTTTATTCAGAACCGGTAGAGCCTACTTATGAAGTGCCTCTAAACGCGGGCGATGTGGTTAAGTATGGACCAAGTGCTGATGATATTAGTCCTAGCGGCTGCAAGGGTGAAGAGTGTCCGATCACCGTGGTCGAGTATTCAGAATTTGAGTGCCCCTTCTGCTCGAGAGTGATTCCAGACGCCAAGAAGATTCTAGCGGAATATAAAGGTAAAATTCGTTGGGTTGTCCGAGACTACCCATTGCCATTCCATGCGAGAGCTCGCCCAGCGGCTATTGCAGCCAAGTGTTCCGCAGCTCAAGGCAAATATTGGAATATGTATGAAAAGTTGTTTGAAAATCAGCAAAACTTAGGCGATGAAGATTTTGTGAAACACGCAAAAGCTATAAATTTGAACATGGATAAATTTAATAAGTGTGTCAAAGAGCCAGGCGACATTTTGGCGAAAATCAAAGAAAACATCGACTCGGGCTCTAAGCTTGGCGTAAACGGCACACCTGCCTATTTTATCAACGGAGTTAGACTTTCTGGCGCGCTACCCTATAGCGAGTTTAAGCGTGTCATCGATGTCGCTCTAGCCAAGAAAAGATAATCACCCGCGGACTGTTTCTATATCTATGGAAATGTATTAAACTAAAAGCTGGCGAAAGCCAGTTTTTTTTACAGCGAAGTTTCCGGATTCTTTCCTGCATTGTTAAGAATGCGTCGTTAAAAGAATTCGGAAGCAAGAAGACAGAAGACAGAAGATAGAAGATAGATGCCATTTTGATGCAGTGAATTTTTTGTGAAGCATGGAGTGAGGGGAAATATGTCTTCTAAAAAGGACAATAGAAAAGTAGGACGCATTAAGCTCGAACATCCTTTAAAGGTTGTAATTGGTTCTATCGGAGCAGATGTTCGCTACGATCTACTTACTAAAGATATCTCGCCAAATGGATTTTTTCTTGATTTTGAATCTCCAGGTAGATTTCCATTTACTCAAGCAAGTATTATGGAAATTTGGCTGACCTTAACAGAGACTCAAACCATTTTCTTTAATGGGAAAATGGCTAGAACAGTCTATCCAAGCAATGCCGCCGATTCTTCCCCGGGGATAGCTGTAAAAATAGTCCAGATTAAACCTGAACACGAGCAAATGTTGCTTGATTTTATAACATCCCATGCCAGTTCTAGTGAAGACGGCGATGAAGAACCTTTTTCAACGTCTATTTTTTCCTGAACCTAAATCATGGGGCGCTAATTTGCTCATTTAGGTAAATCCTAAATAAGCCAAAGGAGGATGGATTTATGGATTGGTCAAAGATAAAAATTCCAGCTGGGACCCAAGTGTTTAAAAGTCATAATTTTATGTTTATGGCCAAAGGTAGAAGCGTTGAATTTGAGGTTAATGAGTATA
>CAXNGG010000139.1:0-4937 GCA_964201885.1 Oligoflexales bacterium | reverse complement strand
TACTAAAAAATAAGTCGCTTTCGGTGCTGCTGATTGATGCCACCGATCTGCAATCCTTAGCCGTAGACTATGGAAATGAAGTGTTCTTGCAAATGCAAGAGTTCTTTGAAAAACAGTTGTTTAATTTATGGGGAGCCCCAGGCTCCTTTCGCTCAGGGGATGTCCTTTGTAAAAGAACAAACTCAGGCTGCGTCTACTATATTTTTCTGGAGCTGTCTCGAGCCAATAAAAGTATTCCTGTACCGGGAGCCCTCGAAAAACTGGCAGATAGACTGTCAAAGAATTTGCAATATAGAGTTTGGAATGACTATTTTAAAAATGGAAAAGAACGTGAGATTCCAGAGTCGATTGAAATATTAAATGAATTTTCCGTGGGACATGCCACGGTTATTTTTAATCCTTGTAACAAGCTCGAAGAATCCATCGACTCACTATTGGAGCTGGCGCTTACCACGAGCGCTATTCAGAAAGAAAGAATTAGGAATCGTCAAAAAGAGGTCCTTCAAACCTTGATACAGTATGACGGCCTTCTATACCCTAATTTCCAAGCCGTATTTTGGGCTCAAGATATCACCAAGGAAGAAGCTGAGGCCACCAAAAATGGCACAACTATCGCGCATCTGAATAACTACCTTTATGGTTTTGAGTCTCTGATTCGTGTGTCTCAGGCATCGGTTGACAAAATCTTAGACGAAGATGGACCGGTCTATCTCGAGGGGAGATATCTGAGACCTGATGTTCTCTTTGGCATTGCATCCAAGTGCCGTCTCAGTCTTGAGCTTGATCAAGCCTGCATTCAATTGGGCAGTCGCTATGGTGCCGCCCTGCCAGGAAAACTTCTTATCAATATTTTGCCGCGCAATTTGTACTATATTGAACACATCAAACAAATGGTTCCAGAAAACATGGAAGTCATTTTCGAGCTTTCAGAGTCTGAAGCTATCAATAATTTTGAACTCTTAATGAAAGTCCGCGATACTTTAATGAAAATGAATCTGGGAGTCGCTGCGGACGACTTTGGTAAAGGCTACGCTGGTCTTGAGCGAGTGATCAAAGTAAAGCCAGACCTCATAAAGCTAGATCGCATGCTCATCCAAAATATCGATCAAGATGAACCTAAAAAAGCCTTTGTGAAAGGCCTAGTGGAGGCTGCTAGCACATCAAAATCAACAATTTTAGCTGAAGGCGTAGAAACCATCGAAGAGTTTGAAGTACTCAAGGGGTTGGGTATCAATTTAGTCCAAGGATTTCTGTTCCACAAGCCGCAAGCATTGGAAACGATTCTCCTGGATATAACGAAAGCTGCCCCTGAGCAGAAGTCCGAAATCCTCAAGAAATCGGCCTAAGCGCCTGAGGAATTCTCCTCCTTTCACGATTGTAGTGCCCAGAAGGGATTGACTGCGAACGGACTTCCCTTCGATGACAAGGTCGCGGCTTTTTGCAAAAGGCCTGCGCAGTGAGTTGGGGTGCGGAACCTCAGGGCTGAAACAGTAAGTCGAAATCTTACGCAAACTTGATCATCCATCTTGTAGCGGCTGTAATCACGAGGGCGCCAACTGGGGTAAAACTGGATAGAAACCTATCAGATAAACAGATTAACCCATTTGATATTCTAGAAACCATCCCTGTTTTTTCTGCATGCCTTTTCGGAAAATAAATCGCAAAAGAGGAAAAACACTTGACCCTAAAACAATACATATGTGCGGTTACTGTTAGTTGCAGTTTTCAACCGGGATTTTTATTTTAAGCTACCAATCGAGCCAATATAAAAGTACTGCAACCTAAGATCTAAACGCTTCTGAAATGCTTAAAAACCACAAGTTTTCATGGGCGAAAGCAGATCTGGATTTGAAATGTGCTCTTCTTACTGACCCATAATATGGAGGATTTTAATTGATAGAAAATTAAATGCATCGTGGGACTTGAGAAATTTAGTAAAAATAGGGCCAGCTAGGTCCGAATGGAAGCCCAGGGAGATGACGGCTCTGGATTCTTGGAGTTATTCCAAGGAGACAACTAGCATCGATGAAGTGGGAAATGAACGGCGGGCTTGCATGAGTATGTTTGCGTAAGTTTCATGTAGCGGTCTATAAGTTCTCTTGCAGAGATATTTAGACAAGCTTTTTTAAAAAGGATCGAAAATTAAGCCAATCACCTATGCCACCTCCATCAAGATGGTGTGCGGTGGCTGATTGGCCTAAGATTTGAACTTGAAATCTCCAAAATGCGGGAAGTTTGGATCATAGCAATCGGGGAGCCTCTGCAGGTTTTTTCGAATCAGAGCCGACGGCTGGTGTTGCAGATGGAATCGATTGAGATGTTCTGGAAAGTTTATAAAGACTTTAAACCAATAGTCCCAAAAAACCGCGTTTTTTTTGGAAGCAGCACTTAGAATTGCTGGGACTATTTACTAATCCGAAGCTTAGGCGCTTTCTCTTTCTTGACGGGCAAGGATTTATCGTGGAGGATTGATGGCGATTCCGTATTTGTGGTAAGATGAACTCAAGTCCATTCAAGCGACCAGCAGGAGCTATTTTGTTAAAATCGAAAATTTACCTCTCGTTTGGCCTTGTCGTTTGTGTTGGGGCAGGGTGTCGAAGTGTCCCCGGGCCTGCTGAACAAGGTTCTGATGATCAAAAAGTGAATGCAAGCTCCCTAACGTTGCAAGAGTCGCCGGGGCCGACAGAGGCGGTTGAGGGTTCCCCAAAGCCGACTTCTAAGCCGACTTCTAAGTCAACTTTAACAACTAAAGTTGGGAAATTTATTGGTGGGTTGGCTGAGGGTGTCACGTCCACGGTCACGAGTGTGGCAAGCAGTGTTGGCGATGTTATTTTAGGGGGAGACGACAAGTCTCTTAAAGGCATAGCAGACTCTAAGAATATAACTTTTCTGCAGCTGGGCACTGGCGGCTATCGAGGTAAGCTAGAAGGTGTCTCGACGTCTATCGTTATGAACAATTTAGAATCCGTTATGAATTTTCTTAAAGACGCGGAATTTTCCCACTCGCAGTTTGTGTTTAATGATTGGCTGCAATTCGATTTTGAAAAGTACCAAGCCATAGCAGTGATTCATAATCATAAGAAGCGTGGTTCTTTTTTAAAGGTGGACCGTCTTATTTACAATGGCACGTTAGTAGTGACGGGTGAGTCTTATCAAGAAGACTCAAGCTGCAGCCTTAATCAGTGGATCTCTTCGGAAGTCAGTTTTAGTCTTTTAAAAATCCCTAAGGTGGATAAACTTGCCGCCGGCGTAGGAACGGTCGCTCTGTCGGCACCCGAGCGGAAGGGGTGTCACGGTATGCTGGGGAGCTTTCAAAATGGCGATCAGGCCCAAGGAATTTCCCATCAAGTAGAATGGCAAGGTCAGGTAGAAAAACCCAACCAGAGACTTCGCATCTACCGAAGCACTTGGGGAGAGTGGGATGATTTTACCTCAAAGAACTGCAAAAGCTGCCGAAGTCTTGAAACGAGGTATGGTTTTCCTTCCGAAAAGTTGGCCATTCAAGTTACGGAAACAGGTCAAGGAAATATCCATATAAGAAAGATCTATAAGTTAGCGGGCATGTTTTTTGTAGATTTAGAGCGAGATGATTGTCCAGTTGCGGTCAACTCCATCCTATTTACGATTCTAAAGAAAGACGTTGAAACGACCAGCTCTCTTTTTGACTACTCCAAAGTCCTTATCACCGGCCCTTGGATTCCCACCACAAGAAAATGTGAATCGGGTCACTCATAAAAGCTTAAGGTTCATATTCCTTGTTATTTTCGCTTTCCGCATCTTCAAGCATTTCTTCGAAGGGCTCCACAACGCCGACTTGGTCGTAGACCCGCCCCAGGTCAGAGCCGTCACATAGTTCCGATATTTGTTCAAAAAGCTTTTCTAAACCATCTTCATGTTCCGCTAGGGTCGTGATGCCGATCCAAAGCAAGTCTGATTTTTTATCCGAATAATTAGACCTAGCCACGACTTTAAATCGAGCCATGATCTTCTCACAGAGGCTCTTAACAGCTCTGCCGTCTGAGATGTCATGTTTTTGAACAGCAAAGGCGATTTTAAAAATACCAACGTACATACACACCTACAACTTCCGAATGAAAGAAAGAAAACGAAATTTCTTGCCCCACAAATACAATACTACATCGATTCGGTAATGGCGTCTAGAGAGGAGCGAGGACTGTTTTAAACAAAAAGGCTGATAGGATCCGTCTCCCTTTCTAGAGTAAACCTCAGTTTTAACAATCCCAGGTCTATTAATAGAAGAACAAAGGACCCCAAAATTCTTTTCAGGTCCCTCTGACAGCAGAAACAAGACCTCTAGGGCGAGCCTTGTGCTGGCCAGCAAGCTTAGTGTCAGAATCAGGGGAAGAATTCCGAATATTTTCAAAGCTTGTCGTCCTGGAAGCTGTCCTGCAATCTCGCCGTCTCGGTCTCGATGATTTTTTTTAAAATCTCAGTCGTCGCGACCGCTATGGAGGCACTAAACAGGGTGATGATAATGTATTCTAAGACGGCACCGCCATGGTTGCTTTTTCGTTTCATAGTAGGACTCCTAAAAGATCAGACCATAATGGATCTGGACTAGGGGATCCAAGCTTGGAAATAATCTGCTTCATTAATTCGCAGTACAATAGACGGTTGGGATCCTGCACATTTCTCTCGATGTCTGATACTATACTGTCAAGACTAAGGAGTTCTTTATGCAATCAATTTCTATTTCCGAGGCCCATGAATTCGCTGCTAAGCTTAGAAAAGAAGTGGCTCAGTCCATTTATGGACAAGATCGCCTCGTGACGGAAACCTTGTGCTGCTTTTTGGCTGGTGGTCATATCCTTATGACGGGTGCGCCTGGCTTAGCTAAGACCACCCTCGTGCGGGTATTTGCGTCCCATCTCGGGTTGTCTTTTGGGAGAATTCAATACACTCCAGACCTTCTTCCA
>CAXNGG010000138.1:0-4938 GCA_964201885.1 Oligoflexales bacterium | reverse complement strand
AAGATTTTAAATGAAATCATGTCTCATTTTTTAAAAGATGCACCTTCAACTACCAAGGATTATTGGGAATCTGCGGAAGCCCTAGAGGCCTATGATGCGGTTTTTGCCCGCCGGATTCAATGGAAATGGCAGTCGGTTTTAAGAGAGCTTGAGGATCTGAAGATCGTTCTACCCATGGGACGAGTGTTGGATTATGGCTCAGGTACGGGGGTCGCATCTGAAAGCCTGGGGCAGCTTTTCCAGCGAGAGTACCTGATTTTTGATCGAAGTGAACGTGCTATGGACTTTGCTGAAAAAAAGCTTCAAAATCTCGCTATCAAATGTAGAAAAGTAAATTCCCCTGAGAACTTGGCATATGAAACATTTATGGCGAGCCATATTTTTTCTGAATTAGAAGAAACGGAATTCCTAAAGGTGTCGAAGGCTGCTGAGCAGGCCCAGTTTTTGATTCTAGTCGATGCAGGTACTCCTGCCGTTTCTAAAAAGTTAACTAGGCTTAGAGATGAACTTTTAGAAAAGTCATGGTTTGTCGTTGCCCCGTGCACTCATTTTAATCCCTGTCCCATTCGAAGTTCTAGCAATGATTGGTGCCATTTTTTTGCAAAACCGCCCGCTTCTGTCTTTACGGACTCCACTTGGGGGAAGTTCGCAAGGGAGCTAAATATCGATCTTCGTTCTCTTCCCTTGAGCTATCTCGTCATGTCTAAGACTCCAGTGGAGCTTGATGGGGCTGATCGTCTTATTGGTAGATTAAAGCGAACGGGCCAAGAAACCCAGTTTCACAGTTGTGGGGCCCAAGGTTTTTGTTTGAATAAATTGAAAATTCCAAAAAAGAAAATTAAAGAGATAGATAAAGATTCGTTTCGTTCGTTTCCCCTTTTAGGAGACTCAGGAGATTCAGGAGACTCAAAAGGGACATTATGAATAATGGTGTTGTGAGACGGTAGCTTCCCAAAAAACGGTTCCATCTATTTTTAAATTTCGGCTCTATTAAAACACAAGCCCGATCTAAGCGGGCTAGGTCGGGCAAGACATGATCGGAATTCAGCCTACTGCTGATGATAGATGTTTTGGGGACAAATGAGAGCTTGAAGTTCGCTGGAGATCATGAGCTCGGGATAAGGCTCAAAGGACTTTATGCCTTCAGGAAATGAAGGGTAATTGGAATCGCCGTCAGTTCCATCTGCCCAATATCTCGCGGCTTCTTCGCCACTAAATCCGCAAAACTGTCTGAGTGCTACCGCTGACATAAAGCCCGAGGAGTGTCGGCCCGACCAGCAATGGATATAAATGGGATGAGGCACTCTATTTTCAGCGGATTCCTTAATAGCCTCTAAAAGCCCTTTGATGACTTCAGGTTTTGGAATAGCTACTCGTTCCTTCGTGACTTCAACGGGAACCTTCGAGCGATAAGTTATGGAGCCGTCTTGTTGATTCTTTTTCACGCAGGAAAACGGGCCTTGGGGGAAAACACTTTCATAAAGATAAACAGCGCTTCCGAAATCTTCACTGCAAAGGCGGCTTAAAGTGTTTTGATCGAGGGGAGGCGCCTTGGGGTCATAATTAGGATCTATGCTTGCAGCTGTCCCGCCGCGATATAGCACCCCATGCAGTACGGTACGAACGTTAATTGTACCTTGGAAGCTGGAATCGCCCACTCCTTTAGCGTCAACGATTTTAGACATGAGGTCATTGCCCTGGCCAAGCCATGGTGCATATTTCGCCTTAAATTGGGTAACGCGTTCTTTAGGAAGAGACGTTTCAAAAGCCATAGAAGTTTGAGACAGGAGGACAGCAAAAATAACAAGAATTTTCATGGGGCTCCCACTTATTTGCAAAAACCAACTTACAACAGTCATTGATTTAAAATGTAGCACCTGTTGGCCAGCTGGTCAACTTTATAAATCCTTAAACTTTTAAGTAAGGGCTGAAGCAGCCTCCTGTCTATGACCTAAGCATAGGAAAGGACTTTATTTAGTTCAGTGTCCTTGTAATTTCTCAGAGGAAATTGGGTACTTCAGCTCTTGAGGTCTGCCTGGTATCTGGAAAATGTCAAGGACTCTAAAGTTTCGGGCAAGCTCCGGCTATAAAAGACGAGAGCACTACTTCGATCCAAGCCACTCTTCAGGTTTAATCAGGTTCAGGCCTAATCAGGTACGACAAGAACAGCTGAACCATGAAGACTAAATTTACGGAAGTTGAAGGTAAGACCTCGAGAAATGGCTTTGATGTGCCTACGTCTAAATCTGGCCCTTGACTGGTTCATAATTAGTAGCCCGGTGGACGCCGTGGGCGGCTAATCCAAAGCCTCCGATCAGGGCGTGGTTGACGCCAAGGTCGGTTAGGATTTTGTCTATGACCATAAGGGATTCTACAAGATTCATTTCTTCCCTAGAATTAAGAAATAGGCTTTAAAGAATATGTTTCATGGCTAAGATTCCCTAATAGCCCTAGTTATTTGAAATAGTTTCGGTTTTCTTTCTGCGGTAGACAAGCCAAATAATACCAAGAATCAACAGGGCAATGATGCTAAAAATGACCATTTGGGTTTGCTTCATGATTCTTTCTAAATCTTCTAAGTGGCCGGCAAAAAAATAGCCTACCCATACCCAGGCTGGTACCGAGACTAAGGCAGCCAAACCATCAAAGACCCAAAACTTCCATGGTGGTACGCCAAAGCCTCCCGAGGTAAGAAAAATGGGCATTCTTAGTCCCGGCATAAATCGGGCCGCGAGGACGACTTTTTCTCCATATTTTTCCAAAACAAGTCTCGTTTTTTCCATTCTCTGCTCATTTAGGAACAGCTTAAAGGGCCACTTAGAGGTGATTCTTGGTCCGTAATGGCGCCCTAAATGAAAAATGATCCCATCTCCGATGAGCACACCTCCAAAGGTCACAGCAAGCACGAGCTCAAATTTGCAAACTCCTGCAGCAACCAAAATGCCGCCAGTCACAAGGACAACATCTTCGGGTAAAGGAAGGCCGAACCCGCAGGCAATGAGAATTAAAAAAATGGCGAGGTAAGCTAAATGGCCATACGCCATGAGGGTTTCAGATAGATTCAGCAAGAGTTCCATGACATTGTTCCAAAAAGTATGGGATCATTATACAGGTTTTAGTGACAAGATCACTTCATTAAAGGGACTATTGTACGTACTTACCACGTAAAGTCCTATTAAGATTTAGATAAACAATCCTATAATAGCTCCACACATGGCAGAGGCAAACATGCCGGCGATCATGGCCTTTAGGCCTAACGAGGCGATTTCACTCTTTTTATTAGGAGCCAGACTTCCGATGCCACCGATTTGAATGGCGATGGATGCAAAATTGGCGAACCCACATAGTGCATAACTCATAATCACTGCCGAACGCTGGTCCATGGACTTTCCATTCTGAGCAAAATCCATATAGGCTACAAACTCATTGAGCATGATCTTTTTACCCAGCAGCTGACCTGCATAAGCAATATGCTCATTGGCAACTCCTAAAGACCAAGCAAAGGGAGCAAAGACCCAGCCTAAAATAAGCTCAAGACTAACCGGCTGTCCTATCATCTCCGTCAGGTGAGTTTTATCTGCAAACCAGCTGATGACCGAATTTCCAAAGCTCAAAAGAGCTATAAAAGCTAGGAGCATGCCGCCGATGGCTATGGCAAGTTGGGTGCCCTCATAGGCTGAAGTAGCAGCCGCTTCAATTCCGTTAGTGTAAATCGACTTGCTGTCTTTAACTAAAGTCCCTGCTGTTGCAGGCGATTTTGTCTCTGGGACAATGATTTTTGCAAAAACAATGCTCGCTGGGGCACTCATGACGCTGACGGTCAACAAATGAGCTGCGATATCGGGGATCATTCCTGAGAGCATGCCTACGTATGCAGCCAAAACTCCCCCTGCGACATTGGCAAATCCGCCGACCATAATGCACATGATTTCACTTCTCGTCATTTGACCGACATATGGCTTGATTAAAAGCGGGGCTTCGGTTTGGCCAAGAAAGATATTTCCTGCCGTGGATAGGCTCTCTGCGCCGCTAATATTTAGAAAGCGGTACATGATCCAGGAAAGGCCATGCACTATTTTTTGCATGATTCCATAGTGGTAGAGTACTCCCATAAATGCAGCAAAGAAAACGATTGTCGGAAGTACTTTTATGGCAAATATATAGCTCCCGATCACTTCTGGGTGGCCAAGAGATCCAAATAGGAAATCAGTTCCTTTGTCCACATGGGATAGAATTCCCCCAATCGCGTCGTTCGCTAATTGAAATAGCGGATTCAGGGGGCCTTTGATGCCCAGTTTGGGGATTCCTGCAATGAGTATGGCAAGGGCAAACTGCATGCCTACTGCGATGGAAATGGGCTTCCATTTAATAGCTCGGCGATTTTCGCTCATCCCCAGAGAAATCGCCATCATGGTAAAGATTCCGATCAGGCCTGTTAGGTTCGTCATCTAGAATTTCGTCCTTTTAGCCAATATCTCTCGTAAAGCTTAACGTGTCAGATTTAGGGTTCTTCCCAGCCAAACAAGCCCGTATTTCAAGTCTCTATTTCAAGTCTCTTTCTAAGAGGCCAAACTTATAGCATAGAGTCTTCACACAAAGCAGTAAGAATGAAGGACAGGTATTTAAATATCTAAGGAAGATTCACTCTTCATCATGGCTCATCTCTAAACTTTTTTCGGTTATTCTCTGAATGTGGCCCGAGACTTAATAGGCTCTGCCTAGAGGTCTAGAGTTTGCTTGCTCGCCACCGCCGGTTTTATTTTGGTCTCTGCAAGAGGGGGGGGCTGAAGCAGTTGACCCAAATCTTATGCAAACTTGATCATTTGTCTTTTAACTACCTATAATTAGTCGCTGGCGCGAAACTCCAATGGGCTTGAAACCCTTATCTGGCAGTTGATTCACGCCTATTTCAATTTATTGCCTTTTTCTTGGGAAATT
>CAXNGG010000137.1:0-4945 GCA_964201885.1 Oligoflexales bacterium | reverse complement strand
TTCCATGCACATCATTGGCGACGGCACCGCCCAAAGTTACATACTTTGTGCCAGGGGAAACCGGCAAAAACCAGCCGTGAGGAATGGCTAGATCCAGTATATCTCCTAGAGTCACGCCCGCTTCACATCTTATGTGGCCGGTTTCACGGTTAAAAGACACGAAACGGTTCAAGCTTTTCATGTCCATTAAGGTCTGGTCTTGGTTTAAGCAAGAATCGCCGTAGCTTCGGCCGAGTCCATAGGGCAAAAAGATTTGATTTTTATTATTTTTTAACGCCTCTACCACATCTGGAATCCAAGCAGGTTGAATTACAGAATGTGAGTAATGAAAAAAGCGCCCCCAAGATTCATAAGTGTTCGTTTTCATCCATGCCTTAAAGTAGTTTAGAAGCTAATAGAGAAAGTGCTATGACGAGTAAAAGGAAATAGCTGGATTTGTCTTTGACGGCAAAAAGAATAGGATCCGAATTCATTTGGCCTCGATCCGTGAGGAGCCAAACTCTTGAAATCCAGTAGAGCAAAACGATAGCAACTGCCAAAAGATATCTTGGAGATTGGTAGAGTTGGACGATGACAGGTTGGTTGACATACATGGCAAAGATGACTACCGACGCCATTCCTGATCCCACTCCCAAGGCATTAACCATGGCGAGATCGTCTGTAAAGTAACCTCTACCACTAGCTTTCTTCTTATTTAGTGAGATCATAAGTTTCAGCTCGGTCGAGCGCTTCGCAAATGCCAAACTCAAAAAGAAGAACATGGAAAACGCCATAAGCCAGAAGGTGAGGCGTGTTTCCGTGACCACACCCCCTGAAAGGATTCTCCAGGTGTATAGCCCAGCCAATGTAAAAGCGTCTAAAATAGGAATCTTCTTCAATTTAAACGAATAAATGGTAGTAAGAATATAGTAACCAAGGAGTGCCAACAACAAGCGCTCATTAGCCCAAGCCGCGATTCCCATTCCCAATATAAAGAGAAGACCTGCCATGACGAGTCCTTGGGGAAGAGAAACACTTCCTCGGGCAAGGGGGCGGTTTCTTTTTTCAGGATGTTGGCGATCGGAATCAAGATCTACAATATCATTTAGAATATAAACACTAGAAGCGATAACGGAAAAAGCTACAAATCCTAAAAAGGCGTTCCACCACAGGCTTGCTTCTTCGAGCCGATGGGCAAGGATCATGGGAAGAAAAATCAGAAGATTTTTGGCCCATTGATGGATGCGAAGAGCCTTGTTCCAAGCTGTCCATCTCGATTGTTCAGGCTCAATCCACTTTATAACCGGCGCTATTTTTTCGGCCTGTTTTCGTAGCGACCTTGGTCCCACGACGATGGCACCTGCGGACTCCCGCCAAACCTCGAGATCGATTTTTGCATTGCCTGCGTAAAAGAACGGCCGGCAGTCCGCGGGAATCGCTTGGGATTTTGCTTTGCCAGCTAAATTCTTGGAATCATCATTTGTGCTTAATACCCGTTCAAAGAAGCCGAGGTGTTCTGAAATCCCCATCGCAATGGACTCATGAGCTGCCGTGGCGAGAATCAACTTTCGGCCCTTAGCACGCTCGCGCCGCAAATAGTGTAACAATTCGTTGTTATAAGGTAGTTGAGAGGGATCTAGAGAGATATGCTTGGCTACCTCTATCTTAAAACCAGCCTTTCCTTTGAGCAGCCAAAAAGGGATTTGGAAGACTAGGGAGGGTTGGCTTTTTATGAGTTTAAAAAGACTTTCAATGAGAGTGTCTGTGCTAACTAAAGTACCGTCAAGATCGACTACTATATAGGAAACATTTTCAATGAGGGTCACTTCACTAAAATCCTCTGAGTGGTTGGTCCCCTGGATGGTAACCTAGACTATAGCCAGCCTCAAGGATAAAAGACTCTGGTTAGTGACCTGAAGAAGGCACATTTACTGAAATGATATCAAGATAGGTTTGCCAGCCGTGGTCTTTTGTAATGAAGGGACTTACAAACTTAAGGGTAGGGACCCAACTTTTGCCCATTTTTAATCCTATTGCAAACTCATGACGAAATGACCGCAGACCATAGCTTTCGTAGAGTTCGCTGGTGAATTGCCTGATGTGTCTAAAATCAATTGTGACGCCTTTATTCCTTCCAAAGGGCAAGTTTAATGAGGTTTGAGCATAGCCTTCTTTCATAAAAGGGTTGCTGTGGGCCCCAATGATCATTTGGTATTCGCTGCCCCATAGGTTTCCGAGGTTTCCGGTTTGAAATCCAGAGGACAAGGTATTTCCTTCAACCGGAGAATCGTAATAGAGATTGGAGGAAATGTTGTTCATGGCACGGTGAAAAGAGCTTTGAATTGATTTGGCACCATGATTTCCAATATTTCCAAATCCCGCTTCGAGCTGTCCAAAGTAGATTCCAAAGTCTGTATGAAACGATTTTCTATAGGCCGAATCGATGGAGATCCAGTCAGAAAACACCCCGTCCCGACTGGCGGTATCTGTTTTCGCAAATTTGGTTCTTGTGTTGGGTGTGATAAATCGCCAATTTCCAGTGATTTCAAGGCTATCGCCCGAGTCTATTTCCCAAAGGCCCCCTAAATAGAACATATTAGTCAAATGCCGATCGGTTCCCCCAAAAAAGTCATTGTAGAAAGGGTGAAAAAAGTAGCCTTCGTCTGTTTGATGAAGGGTTCCCGTTTCTCCTATGTGGCCATGCTTGGCAGCTCTCTCAAAAGTGTTTCCTTCTGAGAGAGAGCTCATTACAAGGTGGCTACAAAGACCAAATAACATCAAGCGGCGCATTTCAAGTCTCCACGTCTAGCGCCCCTCATCGGGGGTTTCGTGAGTTCCTTAAGAAAATTATGGTGACTTATAAAATCCTGTGTTTAAGCTTGTTTAATCAGACGGTTACATTTTGCTCTTAGAGGCGCGTATAATTTAAGAGGCTCTCCCTAGGGTGAGGCTGAGGCTTTTTAGTCGCAACTTGGGAGCTAGTTTCAGGCAAGATGTTGGAAGGAGACAAATGAAAGTGCCCCTCATAGAACAGGTTTGGTTTGAACGAAAGAATTTAGGATTAAAGATGTCCTTTGCCATTTCCAAGGGAAGCATGGAAAGTTCTGACAATGTCTTCTTCTTTGTAAAAGATGCTGCCGGGAATCTTGGAATGGGGGAAGCGGCTCCATTTCCTGTCCTAACTTTAGATACTGCAGAAATAGTCAGTCAAATCGCAAAAGAGGTGGTTTCTAGTTTCATAGGGAAGTCTGTTGATGAGTCGCTACGGGATATTTTAGGGCCTTTAAGGGAAAAATATTGGTCTCAGTCTCCTACCGTATTAACTGGACTAGAAATGGCTTTTTTGGACCTCAGGGCAAGGCAGATGGGTATTTCCCTTAGCAGAGCATTTGGATTGGCAAATTTAGAGTCGCTGCGCACTGATATCACGTTGCCTATCATGAGTGTAGATCGAGTTTCTAACTTTTGGAGTGTCTTCTCAAATCATGAGTTTTCAGAAATTAAAGTAAAGGTTGGCGGGAATGCGGTTTCCGTGGATGCAGACAGGGTCGAAGAAATCGCTAGATGCGCACACCGCGGTACTAAAATTAGCTTGGATGGCAATCAGGGTTGTACAGTGGATTCCTCCTTGCAGTTGCTAGACTCTCTTCTAAAGAGAGGGATCACTCCCACCTTATTTGAACAGCCCCTCCCCGAAAAAGAATTTGACGGAATGGCGGAGCTCACCCAAAAAACCTCTATTCCCATTTGTGCAGACGAGCTCGTCAAAACGAAAGAGGACGCTATTAAAGCTGTGGTTGGCAAATGCTGTAGGATGATTAATTTGAAGTTTATGAAATCTGGGATTCACGAGGCAGTTATGATCGCAAGTATTGCTAAAAGTGCGGGATTAGATCTTATGATAGGAGGCATGGTCGAAACTGAAATTGCCATGACCGCTTCCCTTCATTTTGCTTGTGGGGGAGGCCTCATCAACTGGCTAGACCTAGACACGCCCTTCTTTTTTCAAGACACTTTAACTGAAGAAAGTTCTTGGCATCCGGGCAAAGCAAAGTTAATTTGTCCCACTGGCAAGGGCATGGGACTAATTTGGAAGAAGTGAGAGACAAATGAATCATTTACATGGGCCGACATGTGGTTGTAAGAATGAAAAAGGTGAACCCCTTTTTATTGTAAAGCCTACCCAAGAAACTGCTGCAGCGGTCGACTATCTGGAAGCTCATTTGAGTTCGTCTCTGGAAGATTTAAAGACATTGGCTGCGATCCCTAGTGTCTCTTTGGATGAATTTGGCTCTAAGCCCATGTCTCTATCTGCAGAAGCAACTGCGGAGCTCTTTCATAGAACGGGTCTAGATAATGTCAAGATCATGCAGTTTGGGGATGTGCATCCCTATATCTATGCCGACTGGATTCATAAGCCTGATCGTCCCACTCTCCTGCTCTATGCTCATCACGATGTGCAACCTCCTGGGCGTAGAGATAAGTGGGACTCCGATCCCTTTAAGCCTAAGGAAAGCCAAGGCCGCTTATATGGTAGGGGCACTGCCGATGATAAAGCTGGCATCATTGCTCACACGGCGGCGATCGCCGCCTATTTAAAGACTGCAGGCGAGCTTCCGGTCAACGTGAAGATTTTGATTGAGGGTGAAGAAGAAACGGGATCCACTCATTTGGCAGAGTTTGTCAGGCGCTATAAAAGCAGCCTTCAAGCAGATGCTATGGTCCTAACCGACTGTGCCAATATTGACAGTGGGATTCCCTCTATCACGACGGCTCTTAGGGGTCTGTGTGCCATTGATGTTGAGATTGAAACCATGTCTCATCCCGTTCATTCAGGGCTTTGGGGTGGAATTTTGCCCGATCCTATTTTTGCATTGTCTAAGATCCTTTCTGGTCTTACCGATGAAAAAGGCCACATTAAAGTGCCAGGTATTTATGATGACGTTGGGCCCCTTTCTTCTTTAGA
>CAXNGG010000136.1:0-4996 GCA_964201885.1 Oligoflexales bacterium | reverse complement strand
TTTTAGTCCTACTTTTAGCCCTACTTTTAGTCCTACTTTTAGCCCTACTTTTAGTCCTACTTTTAGTCCTACTTTTAGTCCTACTTTTAGTCCTACTTTTAGTCCTACTTTTAGTCCTACTTTTAGTCCTGCTTTTAGTCCTACCTTAGTGAGTCTTTTAATACTTCTTTAAGTGAGACGAAAGCTATAGGATCTAAAAAAGCGAAAAAACCTCTATAGCTGCTGGGCAACTGGGGTTCAAATGACACGATTTACTTCATATTCTTCTTCCGAATGGCTTCCGCATTGCGTTCCCTTGTGGAGAATTCCGCAAGGCGTCGATCTACCATCTCGGATAGAATTTTAAAAAGAATGGCATGCTTATCTTCATTGAGCTGGGACCAGGCTAGTCCAGTACGGTCACCACCTAAAAGAACTCGGGAAGTCCTAGCGAAAAAGGGAATTGAGTCACCTAAATTCTTTGGCAGATACCCATCATTGGGGACGTATATGCGAATCTGATCAAATTTTGTAAATTGCGGGGAAGAGGGTTCTTTAGCTAAAAGACAGCCATAGGCACTTAAATCCTCGATAACCCCGGAATAGATTTTTCCAGTGCGCAAATCTGAGTATCTCACCTTCAAATTAACTGGAAAACGGCGCGCACGCCTAGCCGGCAACTTCGGGTTCAGCCGTTCATGGACTTTAGTTAAAAGATGTTTTTCGGTCATGTGCGGCAAATTCAAGTAATCATCACTCTCTTGATAAGGCGCCAAATCTTCATGGTACCTAGAGATCAATGCGGCTTCATCCCTAGTTAGAAAAAGTATGGGCGCGCCTGTTTGGGTGTTGGTTTCTTTAAAAAGCTTAAGAAGCGGCATGATTTTATCGGGGGGAGCAAAACCGTCACTTACGATAAGAAGGTTTACTTGCTTGGAAACCAACTTCTCCAAATCTTCAATGGTCGGAACCGGATAGACCGTCATAATGGGAAAATTCAAGTGAATAAACTGTTCTATCTTAATGTTGATACCCTTATCAACATCACTACCAAAGGCCACGAATACGTAGTTTCGCCTCTTTCGTCTTGGGGCCTGTAAGTGCTCCAACATGCTTTTCTTATCTGCATTTTTAATGACCTCTTCTATGGAATTCTCAATGTTTGTTGCCGACATCACATTCCCTTTCTATTGGTCATCGACTGTTCGCGGGCTAAGGACCACATTCTACGGCCTAAACTTTGATATTGATTGCCATAACCCCACTCAAACCACTCGTTGACCTTTCTAAGGGCTAGGTCAGACTCGACAGGGTCCTTTAAAATCATGGAACGCTTTAGATCACCCAATGATTTTAAATAGTGAAGTTCCGTAAAAAATTCATGGGAAGGACCGTTTCCAGAAACCGGCAGTATATCGGCGAGAGAGGCGTCTATGGATTTCAAGTCATCGACGTTCTTAGCCGTTTCAATGGTTTTCAGGGCGGCCACTTTGGCTTTAAACCAACGGGCTGTGGAGTAATTCCCTAGGGCTTCCAAATCAGCAGAAATCTGACCTTTTTCCACAAAGAGCTTTTCAGCCCTAAGATAGGCTAAAGGAGCCCAGTCGGGATGATCTTTAGGGGTTAATTCCGCTGTTTTTTCTGCACCAGCATAGTCTTGAGAAAGAACCTGGCTCTTCCATGTTGCAAAGAGGTCTGGATAAAATTTCAAAGAACTCAAATCCAAAGACTCACCTGGCTCCAAGTTCAATTCGACTTTTTTAAGCTTTTCGCCTGCGTCTAGTTCCACACTTGTCGACTTAAGAGCGACAACACCAGGAAGACTTCCCACTTTCAATCCATCTTGGTAAATCGAAGCTGAAAGGTCGGGATTTTGACTCATGACCATTGCGGAACCTCGACCTAGCGATAGGGCGATGGAAGCCTCGGGAGAGGATATAAAGTTTCGATAGAATCTGTGCCCATCGCTAACGACCTCTAAAGTCTTACTTGCTAGAGAGGGAACCATCATTTTTCCATTGTCTCTACTTTTTCCAAGAAAAACGCCATCTCGGTAGAGACGAGCGCCACTTAACCGCTTCCCTTCGAGACTCACCAGGTTGATTTCCGTATCTGATGACGACTTCGCGCCCCTCTTAAGGTCAACAGAATTTTGGTTACGACTATTCAAATAAGCACGTTCAAAGGTTTGCATAAAGCATGGCGCGATTCGCTCGTCACATGCTTTAAGGCTGGCACCCATTACATCACCCATACCATTTAGAAAAAGAACCTCGAGAGAAAGATCCTTAGGGGACGTATTTTCCTCGGATGAGGCATTTTTAACCAACGTCAAGCCGACACTTGGCGCGTCTTTTTCTTCAGGATTTGATGGTCTAAAGCCATGCTTTTTAAGAGCTAGGGGGAGACTCTTGGCGACTTCGGAGTACGCTAGATCTAGAGAGCCTTCAAAGTCACCCGCTAGATGCATCTTTTCTACCTTTAGGGGCAGGAGATCTTGTGTAAAATGAGTTGGAATCGTGGTAATGCCCTCTCTCGCAAAGGTGATTTTTTGAGGTTTGGAGGAACAGCGCTCAGCACACTCCAGATAGAGGTCAACCGAATCTTGATCTAAAACGACAAAACCTGCTCCCACGCCTCTAACCACTTCAATACCTTTGGTCGTGACTTTCCAAGCCTCATCACGGGCCGCCACAAATAGGTCTCGACTAAAGCCGCGCTCCAGTTTTAAGTAATGAGTTCCCTGGCCCCTAGGCCTGATGATCTGTGACTTAAATCCCTCTTGAGTGACTAAAAGTGGAGTGGTCTGGGGGCTCGTCTCTAGGGAGCAACGTCCACGGACATTTGTGGAACAGATTTCTTTAGGTCCTTTAGACCCTATCCAAAACTTCCCACCCTGTTGGGGAAGACTTTGAGAATGGAGGTAAAATGTAGACATCTGCATCATTTTCTCGGGGATGTCTTGGGCGACCTCGGCTACTTCATCTTTTTTAATAAGTTTTATATTCCTGGCAAAATCTGACCAGGGCATCATCGGAGGTAACGAGGCGGCGTATTTGGTATAGTTTTTACGCCAGATTTCCACAGGATCTTCCTTTGTTTCTAGGGAGCTCGAAAGACCTTCCGTAGTAGCTTCAAGCTTTGAGGAACTGTCTGCAGTTGCAGATGCTGAAGGCAGTTTAGGCACAGAAAAGAGATCCGCCGTTTTCTTGATGGGGTCACCGTTTGCGAGAAAGTCAGAGTCCCAGGGAGAGAAGTAAACACCGGCTTTCTCCACATCGATGGAAATCTTGTGCTTAGAATGTGGCTCAAATTCGATCCTGCCTCGCCAAATACCCTGCGCATTGCTGACTCCTACAGGATGCTTGTCTATGGAAATCTGCGCTGCAGCAACCACGCCGATTCCTTGAGACTTCACTAAAATTTCAATACTCTGGGTCACTTTAGCCCGGCTACAACCAGCTAGACAAAGGACCATAAGAGTTAAAAATTTCATCTTTAGCCGCCTTTAGAAAGTTGTCCCATTTCACCGCTTACCGTGGGCAGGTCAATCGGATAGCTGGTCCTGTTGCCCGATTCATCTGAAATGCCGATCGTAATTTTTCTCAATTCCGTTTTTTTGGCTGTATTTACATTGAGGGTTAGAAACTTTGCCGTAAAATTCCTGACTCTATAGCGCTCGCCGGCTTGAGTTTCTTTAATCGTGCCTGAATCATCGACCTCAACATTTTTCGGCGATGTTAAAAAAACTTTTTTACCCTCGTTGTCAAATTCCCCTACAAGCCAGAGGTGCCCTGATAGCTGCGTATTAGCAGGAATGCTTCTAAGCTCGAACCGCACAAGGTACGTGCCGTCCTTTTGCTCTAACTTTGCATTGCTGATTTGTGGGAATTTACCATTCTTTTTGTTTGAGGACGTTTCTTGGCCATTAATGGCCAACGCTTGGGGAGCTGAAGCGGCAGCAGAACCCTTGTTATCTGCATCTTGTAGGAGAGCTTTTCCCTTTTTAGCAGAGGAATCCTGAGAGTCTGCGACTTGACGATCGGCCTGGCCACTAGAAGGCGGATTTTTTTCTGCTGCCATTTGTGAAGAGTCTGAAGTCTTCTTACCATGCAACGAATCAGAATCTATATTTTTAGACTCCTTCGAAGCCTGAATTTTAGAAGTTTCCAATGCATTGTCATTTTTAAGTCCTTCGCTGGCACCATCTGGCGTTTTAGCAGCTAATTTTTGTGACAGTTTGAACTTTTCTGTCGGCAGATTTTCGGGAGCAATGGCTGTATTCACCGCCGAAGAACTCGAGGCTCCTTCGCTTTCCGGATAAGCCGTGGCGTAGGCGCCTTCATAACGTGTCTGAAATTCGAAAAGAGATTTTCTAAGGCCTTTATTCTCTGCCGAAAGCACTTGAATTTTCAAGGCTCTTTCTGATAGCCCAAAGATACTTAGGACTGCCACCACTAAAACTGCGGCAAAAAAAGTAACTATTATGGCTGTTGACCTTAAGGACAATTGAAAGGACTTGCTCTTTGCGGAATCCAAAAAATAGACGATATTAAGTTTCCGCTCTTTAAGAGGCACAGATCTTCTAAACGGCTTGTTAGTCATGTCACATTTCCCATATGTCTGATATAATCCTGCCTGTAATTTTAGCACAGTTAGCTCACTCGAGGTATGATTTGACACAACAAACTATTACCCTAGCTATCATCAGAACCTCGAGCATCGGCGATGTGGTTCTTTCGACGGCTGCCATCGACTATTTGAAGCTACTTGAAGGCTTATCTCCCCAATTAAAGTTTAAGATTTACTTTATTTCAAAAAAACCATGTCTTGACCTTTTAAAATACGGCTTTTTCCAAGTAAAATCAGACCTTTCCCAAGTAGAAGTTCTAGATATGGAAGTTGATGAGCTCCGCATCAAAGATGCTAATTTCATGAAAAGTTTGGATCTTTTGATTGATTTGCAAGACAACCCAAGATCTAAATGGCTCGGTCGTTTTTATGGTAAGGTGACCGG
>CAXNGG010000135.1:0-5021 GCA_964201885.1 Oligoflexales bacterium | reverse complement strand
GTATAAGTGCCTTCAATACCAGGAATAGTCGTCGCGTTTCCGGCGTCGCACAAGGGTTGAGTCGTATAATTGTCGCAAGCCTGAAGCAATAGAATAGAGACACTGGCACAGAGATTTAGAGTGAGCTTTTTCATTTGAAGATCCTTTTTAAATTTAGTTTTTTTTGACTCTCGATTTTTGAACTTGCAAGTTTTTGATCTACTTTTAGCTTCGTACAATCGCGGCCCACAATCAAGGAGGCAGAAATACTTCTGATCACAGGCTGTGAACGAGGTGATCACAGGCTGTGATCACACTAGCCAATAAGCCATAACCTTCCGTATGTTACACAGCGATTCGAGGGGGTTTTAAAATCTTAGAGAATTCGGCAGTCAAGTTTTTGCCTTACGCTTTTGCACGAAGGTTTTACGTTTCTTGGCTATCAAATTCCTTTTTTTCCAGTCCTTGAATAGTCTTTCAAATGCACCTAGAGCTTGGACTTGGATGAAACGCTTGGTTCGATCGTCGCTCGCCATCAAATCAGGATTTGGCGGAACTAGGCCATTAGGTTTGCTGAGGACTGAAGGTGATTTTCGAGATTTCCACTTCATTCCTCTTCTTTGGGCGAGGATCCAGGCATTTTTTTAGAAACTCTTAAAAGCGAGAAATCCAAAAGAAATCCCATGTGACTCACACCCTATTTTTATTGGGTATGAGTCGTGAGAATCGACAGGTCAAAACAGCCGTCGTCAAAACTTAGTGCGTAAAGATCACTCGAATGGCATCCAAGCGTGGTGCGGCTTTTTTGATGGCGTCAAGAATTCTAATATTTCTTTCTTTGATGTTGGCAACATCAAGCGCCGTTACCGACCTATTGACGCGGGCTAGATATTCCATTCTTTCGAGTTCAGCGTCTAATTCCTTTTTAGCTGTTGTCAAAGCCGAGGAGCGATTTTTTTCAACCCACCCTTCCATGCTTTTTTCAATTTTAGCAAGAAGCCCTCTCAGTGGCGTTTCCATATCCTTAGGAGTCATTTGTTGATCATCCCAGGTGAGTGATTCGAGTTTAGAGGGGGCTTTGCGGTGTCTTGTTTCATTCAAGACCTTTCCGCGGTGATCCATTTGAATCTCTTGCATCTGAACAGGCAAGTACTTTCCTAGCTCTAAGCTTCTGGGACCTAAAGCCTCTAAAATCCAACTGGACTCGAGGATCAAGCCTCGATCATAGGGTGAATCTTCCCATTTGCACATGCTGGCCATACCCTCGCCTCGATCTAAAAGAAGGCTAAGAGTGGCCTCGACAATGGGATGATCTCCGGTTAAGAAAACCATGTCTTCTCTTGCTAGGGCGGTCTCTCTTGAAAAGGTCAACACCGTATCTTGATCTTGCTCGATTCCTGGAAAGCTCTCTATAAACTTCAGCGACTCTCCGTGAACAACAATGGAACCGCGCTCATCATAGTCATCGTATTCCACTCCATAGTGATCCAGCATCGAACGCATAAAAAACTCAAGTGCTGGATCATCATCGGCGCTATCCACCGCATCCAGCATTTCGGAACCTTTTTCCTCATCGAAGGAATTGATATCCAGAAGGATATCAACGGAGTTTTCATTCTCGGCCGATATTTTTTCTGCAAAAACCGCGGTCTCTTGGATAAGTGCGCCTAAAGCAACTTTACCCTTGGCGTCAAGCCCTTTAATGGACATGCGAATGACGTCCATTAACGAGTCGACAAACTCATTCAAAAAAATATCCGTTCCATTCCAAGAACGATCAAAAGCATGGATGCCTTCCTGGTACCACTTCACTAGAACTTCTTCTGAAGTTCCCTCCAAATAGGGAACATAGATTTCAATGGAACTCTTTTGGCCGATTCGATCTAGCCTCCCAATTCTTTGTTCCACTAAGTCCGGATGCCTTGGGATATCTGCCATGATGAGCTTATGGGCAAATTGGAAGTTTCTCCCTTCTCCACCGATTTCGCTGGAGACTAAAACCTGGCATTTGGGATTGTCGGCAAAGCGCGCCGCTTGCTGATCCCGCTCAATGACGGAAAGTTTTTCATGAAACATGGAAGTTTCCATGCCGGTCATCTCTGCAAGAAAACTAGCCAGCCTCACCACACGTTCCCGATTGGCACAAATTATCAATGCTTTTTCAGTGCCTAATTTCTTCACGAATTGAGCGATCCAAAGAAATCGAGGGTCACCATTTTCATGGTCTAATTCAAATCGATTGGTGTCACGACCTGTGGCACAGTCCATCAACTTTAGCTCATCCCAAGTGTCAAGCTTAACTTTTGCGAATCTAGAAGTATAGGAATCAGATGGTTTCAAAGGAACTGTAAACAACGTTCGTTTTGGAAAACCTTTGATGCGAGCCCGACGGTTGCGAAACAACGCACGTCCCGTGCCATGGCGATCCACAAGCGCTCTCACCACATCATTTACCGAATCCTCGCCATCAAGACTAGACTGTAGGTCAAAGTCATCGCGAAACAAATCCCCTAGCTGTCTCTTTACATCCTCAGAAATCTTCTTAGATGCATGGACCTCTTTGGCGATGGAAGCCACTGCTGACGATTTTTCAGCTTCCTCTACGTAAGAGTCAAAGTCTGAAAATCGTTCCGAGTCCACAAGGTTGAGTAGGCCAAAGAGAGTATCGTAGCCATATTGCCGAGGCGTAGCCGTAAGTAGCATCAGCCCGTCACTGGCTTTAGAAAGCTCACTGGCGACCTTCCATTTGGGACTTGGGGTCTCTTGGTCCCAGCGTATGTGATGGGCTTCATCCATAACGAGAAGATCCCACGACTGATCCGTAATCTTCTCCACCATATCCGAATCTTTTACTAGCCACTCCATGGCTACGATGGTCAGGTGATTATGGGCGAAGGCAGATGTCTTGTGGGTCTCTTCATCTTCTGCGATTCTCTCTGAGTCAAGAACCGTAAAAAGGAGATTAAAACGCCTAAACATCTCATGCACCCACTGAAACACGAGGGCTTCAGGAACTACAATGAGAATCCGGTCAGCTTTGCCGCGCACCCGGAGGGCTGACATAATAAGACCCGCTTCGATAGTTTTTCCAAGCCCTACCTCGTCGGCAAGTAACACTCTCGGCCGAGTTCGTGCCACCACCTCTTTTGTAATGTAGAGCTGATGGGCAATGGGTTGCACCCGCGGGCCAATGACCCCAAAAGCTTCTGAGGATTGATATTGCCGCTTGATATTCCAGGCCTCTTTCCTTAAATCATAAGTTGTAAAATCCGTGAGCTGACCATTTAAAAGGGCCTCTACGGTTCCTACATCATGAAGCCTATGATCCATCTCCATTTCATTAAAGCGACCTGTATTGGTTATATAAAAGACGATACCGCTTTCTTCAGATATCTCTTGCACGACGGACACTGAGCCATTTTTGGCAACAAATGACTGCCCTGTGCGCAAAAGAAATCTTTGTATAGGGGGAGTAAACACGCCATATCGACGGGTTTCTCCGACTAAAGGAAATTGGATTTCTACCCATTCCCCATGTTTTATATCTTTGACTAAACCGATCCCAAGTTCCGGCTCGGTTCTGCTAATGACGCGCTGATTCTGAATCCACATGTTTGCACTCGCCCTCGTAAGAGATATTTCCACCGCAGGTGGGAAAGTAACAGAATTCGAAAAAAATTGGCACCTAATTGGCTCTCTGCCGACAAATAACCACTCTCGTTTTTGTTTCTAAATACATTTTGATACCACCCCGTCGACCGGATTCCAGCAAAGATAGCCTCTTTAACTTCTTTTTGGCGCTAAGAATGATTCTTGCAAAGACTCGATGAGAGGTATGAAAATGAAACGTCTTGTGATTATAATTCTGGCTGCGATCAGCTGCTTTCCCAGTGAGATACGAAAAATTCATCTGCTGCCTTTACCTGCAGCTGGCTTAGTTAAGGTGGAATCGGATGGTATTACCGGCTGGATCTACCCCCCACACCTCCCCCAGCCCACAGCTACGGTCGCCCTCTACGGTGAGTATGCCAGCGGCAGGCTCATTCAATTGTCCTATACCCAAGCTAAGCCCAGCATGACTCTTATCGGCTTTGTACCTACCCGTTAAACACGCTCATTAACGGCTACAAAAACTGTCAGATAGGACGTTTGCCAAGGTCGACCCAGGACTATTTAGGCCTGGAAACGTTGGGGCCCAGCACCTTGGAGCGATGCCCAAATCGTCAATAAGACAAATCTTTTTTAGAAATGAGTTGACAATTTTTTAGGCTTCTGTTTTTATGGCCTGCTTTTTGCGACTCTTCACTTTAGGAAGGTAAAAGTCTATGACTCTAGCGAACACGGCTGTTAAAGAACCGACTTTTAAGGACAATAAGGTTAAGCGCCTTCCCCCATCAGTACTTAAAGAAATCGAACTTAAGAATCATGCTAGAAAACTAGCGGGGCTTTCCCCCATAAAAGTGAAAATCAGAAAATGTATCGCCTGCGCAGCCCAGTTTGAATCCGCAGGCAACAGAACCTGCGGCTGTCAATCACGAACTGCTGGCTTTATCGCCGGTCGTGAAATCATATAACCTTTAAGCTGTTTTAAAATATTTTTGGCTCCCCCTCCTTGAGACCTGAGGTTTCGAAGGGGAGCTTTTTGATCCCTATCCCAGAGCTTCCTATCACTATTGGCCAAGTTCTTGGCTGCCAGAAAACCAGCTAGATCTATTTCAGATTCCTTCAATGTGGGAGAGCTATTTCAAATAGCGATCACCCGAATTCGGACATCAAGCCTCGTTTTGATTTTTTCATGCTCCTCTAGAACCGCATGCCAATTTTTTCCATCGGGTTTTCAAAAAAAAGCTGGAAATGCTACTCCCGCAGCCGTTTTGCTTCTTCAGCGGCAACATCCCATCATGCTTAATCTAAGAATATCAGCGCTTTACTTTTGGACACTAACTTGCATAGCCAAATTGACCAGCATCATTTGGGAGGAACTTATGAAAATTTTAGTAGTCGACTTTATGACAAAGAATCCAGTGTGCCTGCACCCTAAA
>CAXNGG010000134.1:0-5025 GCA_964201885.1 Oligoflexales bacterium | reverse complement strand
GGAAATTTCCAAATATCCCCTTCTTGAGCCAGAAGAAGAGTTAGAGCTCGCCAAGAGGCATTTTGATGAGGGAGATGTAGCAGCAGCCCATCGCCTCATCACTTCGAATCTTCGACTGGTGGTAAAGATTGCCAACGAGTTTCGTAAAGCCCAGTCGAATCTCTTAGACTTGGTTCAAGAGGGCAACTATGGCCTGATGCAGGCGGTAAAGAAATATAACCCTTACAAAGGCGTAAGGCTTTCTTCCTACGGGGCATGGTGGATTAAGGCTTATATTTTAAAATACTTACTGGACAACAATGGCCAGGTTAAAATTGCCACAACCGCCTCACAGAGAAAGCTTTTCTATAACTTGCGAAAAGAAACAGAAAGACTTCTTTTAGAATATGAAAAAGTAGACTCTAAGCTTTTAGCCTCAAGCCTCAAAGTTCCAGAAAAAGACGTTATTGAAATGCAAAAAAGGTTGGCATCCCGAGATGTTTCCTTGGATGCGCCCCTTGATATGGATTCTAATAGCACGCGAGCAGATTTGTTGACTGATGACCAAGAAACCATCGAGGACTACCTAGCCGACCAACAAGTAAAAGTCCTTTTTTCGGGCTACTTAGTCGAATTTAGAGATTCCCTAAAAGGCCGCGATCAAGAGCTATTCGATCTGAGGTTGACCTCCGAAGAACCCTTAACCTTGCAAGATATTGGCACCAGATTCGGGATCACCAGAGAACGAGCCCGCCAGATAGAAGCAAGAATTATTGAAAAGTTGAAGGCCTTTGTTAAGGAAAAAGGCACTCTTGACGTGTGAGGAGGCGAGGACTGGATTTTTTCCATGACTTCTACTCCGACGTCATCATCTTCTTTACCCTCTTTCTTAGGCTTAGGGAAAAGATTGGGTTCTTGTCTTTTAGATCGAGGGCTCTAAGTGGGTTATAGGATTTTTGGGTTTGCAAGAAATCATGACCTTGTTGGGTAAAGAAAGGCGGCCTACCTTCCCATTGTCCGAATACTCAAGATGCAATTTAGTCCGGTGCTAGAGGCCGCCTTTTTGTAAAGATTCTTTTATGGCAGAAAGGCGACTTAGGGTTTTTGTTTTGCGGTCGGCTTCGCCTTTTGTTTTGTCTTCTAAGATTTGCACCAGGGAGGCTGAGACAACACCGTTTTCAGGCAGTTCCGTTAAAAACCTAGAGGGAGTTCGAATCTCTTTTTGAAATCCAGTTTGTCTTAAATGAGCATAAGTCATTAAGAGTTTTTCTTTGGCACGAGTCATCGCCACATAAAAGAGTCGTCTTTCCTCGGCAATGGACTCAAAGTTTAAAATAGAATTTTTGTGGGGAAGAAGCCCGTCTTCTAGGCCACAAAGGAAAACCACCGGAAATTCCAGTCCTTTCGAGGCATGAATCGTCATCAAGGAAACATAATTCGACTGATGGCCTTCGGAGTCTTCTTTTTCATAAGTAGAGTCTTGCAAGGTAAGGCGGTCTAATAAACGATGTCCGTCAATTACCCCTTGATCGGCGATCATGTCTTCTCCCGCCTTTTTTAACCATTTAGGTAAAGAGCGGAGATTTTCAAGTTTTTTAACTCGAACCTGGATGTTTTTAGACGAATCTTTGATGTAGTCGACAAGGCGAAAGCTTGAATTAATGGCGTCGCCTAGAGCTTCCAAATCATCCGGAGTGTTTACGGGGAGTTGGCGTAAAGTTTCAAGTGTGGAGACGAATTCGGAAATAGCTTGTGACTGGCGTTCAGATTCAGTTCCAGGCAGATCTTTCATGATTTTGTAGGGGGAAGTATTTCCGGCTTTGGCCTGAGACTCAATCCATTCTTGCGTCTTTAAGCCGATTCCGCGGGGTGGGGTATTGATCACCCTCCACAAGGCAAGGTGGTCTTCTGCACTTGCCATGAGGCGCAAGTATCCCATAAAGTCTTTGACTTCTTGACGTTCAAAGAAGCTTTGTCCCCCAAAGGTTTTATAGGGAATGGAGGCCTCTCGCAGGGCTTTTTCCATGAGGTCTGCTTGGGCGTTGGCGCGGTAAAGTATAGCTATATCCGAGGGTTTTTTACCCTGGCCCATTAAAGTAATGATTTTTTGAGCCGTCCAGCGCGCCTCATCGACGGCGTCCTCATGGGGCACCACATCTATGGGCATACTACCCGTAGATGCCGACCAAAGGGTTTTATCCATTCGCCTGGAGTTGTTCTTTATGACGGTATTTGCGGCATTTAAAATGACATTGGTACAGCGATAATTTTGCTCAAGCTTAATCATCTTGGTGCCAGGAAACACACTTTGAAACTTTTCCAGGGTTTCATACATAGCTCCTCGCCACGAATAAATGGACTGATCATCATCTCCGACGACGCAGACATTATTGCGCGGGTGAGACAAAGCCTCCAAAAGCTCGAATTGAGCAAAGTTGGTATCTTGAAACTCATCAACAAGAAGGTATTGATATTTTTCGAGCAGTTTTAACCTAAAATCTTCATGCTCTTTTAGGGCGAAAATGACCTTTAGGATGCAGTCGTCAAAGTCGATAGCGCGGTTTAATTTGAGCTGTCTTTCATAAAGCTCGTAACAAACCCCAAGCAGAGCGGGATCATCAATGGTGGCGCCGCGTGGGAGTTCGCCGCGCTTTACAGCATCGGGGCTCAGTAGCCAGTTTTTACAGGCGCCTATTTGGGCCAAAATATCATCGGGCTTGTAGAGGCCTGACCATCCTTTTTCATCTAAAGCACGTCGCACGAGATCTAGTTGGTCTCCGGTACCTACGAGAGTAAATCCCTTTTCGAGGCCCATCTTTTGGGGCCAAGTCCTCATAATATTCAGACAAAATGAGTGAAAGGTCGAAATCGAAAGCTTTTTAGCGCGCGCACTGCCTACCATCGGTCTGATTCGTTCTTTCATCTCGCGAGCGGCTTTGTTTGTAAAGGTCATGGCGGCAATGGTCTCAGGGGCAACGCCAGCATCAAGCATATACGCGATACGACAGGTGATGACCCGCGTTTTTCCGGTGCCTGCTCCCGCCAAAATCATGGTGGGGCCTTCAAAATGGGTCACTCCCAGTCGTTGCTCGGGATTTAAGCTGTCTAAATCAACCATTTTTTGTGTCCAATCTTGGGGTCGAACTTTCTATCATAGGAGAGCCTTGTTTTCAGCCAATAAAAGAAGCCTCTTAGCCGAACGGCCAAAAGATCCCTCTAGGATGGGATCTAAGATCCCATGTAACCCCCGAAGACCAAAACTGATTTGCCCCTAATTTAATCTATTTGACAAGCGCTCATGGGGGGAGATATGACCTGTGTGCCCAAAAAAAGGGCAGGAGGATTTTTAGTGAAACATATGAAAAAATATCTGCTGTTAGCGTCGTCAGTGGCCGTAGGCGCCTGTACCAAGCCTTCGAACCTTGTTCCAAGCCTTGTGAGTGATCCGGCGGCCTTTTCAACCCGCGGCGCTCCCGCAGATGGGGTGATAAAAATTATCCAGCTTCAGTCTCCATCCCTTATCGAAGGCGCTGAGAGGAAAGATGGCAAGTTGATCATCTCTCAAAAAGCTAAGGATCTGATCTTAAAAGAACAAACAGACGCAGAAAGAGAGCTTTTAACTAAGTTGCCTAATGCCCGTATTCTTTTTCGTTACCGCATGAATTTCAACGGGTTAGCTGTAATGATCTCCAAGTCAGAGGTCGAAAAGGTCGCCTCTCTTAAAGGAGTAAAAGCTCTACACTCGTCCTCTCCCATTGCCCAGCCAGAAGCTTTCCAAAAAATGGAGGCTCAAAAAAACCTAGAAGCGGCTCTTGTGGAGGCCTCCTCTACGGGTTGGATTGGAGCCACGAAGCTTAACGAGCGGGGCATCACTGGAAAAGGCATTAAAATTGCGATCATAGATACAGGCATTGATTACACCCATAAGATGTTTGGCGGAAGCGGCCTCCCTTCGGACTACAGCGACAATGATAAATCCATCATTGAACCAGGGTCTTTTCCGACGACTAAAGTCCAAGGTGGAACCGATCTTTCTGGCGATAAATGGCTCAAACAAGGAGATCTCGAGATTCCACAGCCAGATCCTGACCCATTGGATGCCGATGAGCACGGAACCCATGTGGCAGGCACAGCTGCCGGGGTGGGCGATGGCATTCATACTTACAATGGGGTAGCACCAGATGCGACACTCTACGCCATAAAGGTCTTTCCTAAAGGCGGCGGCACCACGGATGAAATCGTAATGGCCGCCCTGGATTATGCTGTCGATCCCAACGGCGACTTAGACCCAAGTGATCGTCTCGATGTGCTGAACCTTTCCCTTGGCTCATCCTATGGTATACCGCTTGAAAGACCTTATCCGATCGCTCTAAAGACTTTAGAAAAAGCTGGAGTAGCCGTAGTGATTTCTGCGGGCAATTCCGGAGATGTTCCTTTTATCGTCGGCTCTCCTTCTACACTTTATGAAGGGCAGCTAAGCATCGCCGCATCGGTGGATAATGATGTTGTGAATTGGCAGTTTAGTGCCAGCTCGGTCTCTCTTATGGGTGAAACACTTTCCTTTGAATCCAAATGGGCACCGACCTGTGACAAACCAGAGGCCTTTTTAGGGGTGTCAGGTGACCTTGTGTACATTGGCCTTGCCGATAAAGACCTCTCGCCTGAGATGGAAGCCGCTCTCGCCGGCAAGATCGCCCTGATCGATCGCGGTGTGGTCACATTTCAAGAAAAAGTCGACCGCGCTCTTAAAGCAAAAGCTAAAGGTGTCGTGATCGTGAATAAAAACGACAGTGAGCCCACTAGCCCCAGCGTTTCGGATGTCGCTAAAGATATCCCCATTGTGATGATTTCCCTTAAAAATGGTCAAGCCATTAAAGAGGCCATGAAGTCTCAAACGGTTAGCTTTGAATTCAATAGCGGCAAGAAGATCCAAAAGCCTGAGTTCATTGACCGCATTACGGGCTTTAGCTCTAGGGGGCCACGTCTCGGTGATGGCCTTATCAAACCACAGATTTCCGCTCCCGGCCAAAACATTCTTTCAGCAGC
>CAXNGG010000133.1:0-5076 GCA_964201885.1 Oligoflexales bacterium | reverse complement strand
GGTCGCAAAAGAGCTAAAATCACTAAGTACATAGACTCAGAAGAGTTCTTCGTTGTGGAGGCTGAGGAGCTTAAGGAGCAACTTGCGTCCGACGATAATGAAGCCCTTGTGCGAACCGTTAAAACTGCGTTTGAAAACTACGTACGGCTCAATAAGCGAATTCCACCCGAGATGCTTCTCTCGATCTCTCAAATCGAGGGCGAAGGGAAACTAGCGGATACGTTAGTGGGTCATCTTACAAACTTAAAACTTCAGGAAAAACAGGCTCTTTTAGAAGAAGCTAGTCCCTCCAAGCGCCTTGAACAAATTTACGGCTATATCCAGTCTGAAATTGAAATTATGCGCGTGGAAAAGAAGATAAGAGCCCGAGTGAAACGCCAGATGGAAAAGAATCAGAAAGAATACTATCTTAATGAGCAGATGGCGGCGATTCAAAAAGAACTGGGTGATCGAGAGGATGGCAAAAATGAAATCCAAGACTTTGATGAGCAAATAAAAGAGAAGAAACTATCTGAGGAAGCTCGCGAAAAATTAACCAAAGAAGTAAAGAAACTTAAGCAAATGAGCCCGATGTCGGCTGAGTCTGCCGTGGTTAGAAACTATTTAGAAACGGTTTTATCTCTGCCTTGGGGTGAGTACACCAAAGAGATCAGAAACATTTCTTATGCTGAAACCATTCTAAATCGTGATCACTATGGACTTGATAAAATAAAGGACCGGATTCTTGAGTACCTATCCATTCGCTCACTATCAAAAGAGCTAAAAGGTCCGATTCTTTGTCTTGTAGGGCCTCCTGGTGTAGGGAAAACCTCCTTGGCTAAGTCCATTGCGGACTCTACGGGTAGAAAGTTTAACCGCATAGCTCTTGGCGGTGTCAAAGACCAGGCTGAAATCAGAGGACATAGAAAGACCTATATTGGTTCCATGCCCGGCAAAATCATAATGGCCCTTAAAAAAGCCGGTTCCTCCAATCCGGTGGTTCTATTAGATGAGGTTGATAAGATTTCTGCCGATTATCGTGGTGATCCGACAGCGGCGCTGCTAGAGGTTTTGGATCCCGAACAAAATCATACTTTTAGCGATCACTATTTGGATTTGGATTATGATCTATCTAAAGTCTTGTTTTTAGCCACAGCGAACAGCTTATCGGGAATTCCTAGGCCACTGCTCGATCGTATGGAGGTCATCAACCTTAGCGGCTATACGGAAGATGAAAAGCTTGAAATATCCAAAAGATATTTGCTTCAAAAGACCAAAAAACAAAATGGCCTTGAAGGTCAAAATGTTGAAGTTACAGATGAAGCCATACGAGAGATTCTTCGCTACTATACTCGTGAATCTGGTGTAAGAAACCTTGAAAGAGAGTTGGGTAAACTTTATCGCAAAGCTGCTAGAAAGCATCTCAAAGTATTCTTTAAAGAACAGCCAGGTAACGAGATCAATGTTTCTGATACAGGTGAGATCAATATCCCTGAGGATGTTGATTTCTCTAAGTTTGCCGTGAACGAGACTATTACCGCAGCGAATATTGAAGACTATTTAGGTCCTAGGCGTTTCAGAATTGGTGTTCAAAATGAAGTTCATGAAGCAGGACTTTGCACGGGGCTTGCTTGGACAGAGGTTGGCGGCGAACTTCTTGTTACAGAAGTAGCTGTATTCGCAGGAAAAGGCAAAGTGACGGTCACTGGTAAGCTTGGTGACGTGATGCAGGAAAGCTCTCAAGCGGCCATGAGCTATGTTAGATCTCGCGCTGCCTTTTTAGACCTGGATCCAAATTTCTATGAGAAGAACGACATTCATATTCACCTTCCCGAAGGAGCCATTCCTAAAGATGGACCAAGTGCTGGTATCACCATGGCAACTGCCCTTACATCCGCCCTTACTGGTCGACTTGTGAATAAAGATGTTGCCATGACTGGTGAAATTACCCTGCGAGGTCGCGTTTTAGCTATTGGCGGACTCAAAGAAAAAGCGCTTGCAGCCCACAGGGGTGGCATCAAAAAGATTCTCTTTCCTAAAGATAACGAAAAAGATCTTAGAGATATCCCAGATGCCATTAGAAAAGAAATTGAATGGGTGCCGGTAGAGCATATGGATCAAGTTCTGATGCATGCACTTGTTTGGAATCAGTCAGGGGAGCGAGAAATCCAGGATAATTTGTTTGAGCGCCTGAAGGACATTACAAAAATAGAGGCCTTTGATCTACATCACTAAGATATAGAAATCCTATAGTTTCTGCTCATAGCATGCCCTCTTAGAAGTAAGAGGGCATCTTTTTTAGACTTAAAACAAGGCATGCTTGATGACTAACAGGTTTTAAAGATATTGACGTCAATGGAAAGACTTGGCATTGAGACGTTGTTAGTCCTAGGTCCAAAGCGGACTCCACGCCATGTCTCGTCATGGTTTTGTTAAAGGAATTCTTTTAGAAAGCTCGACCAAGGGAGAGGAACAGAAGCTGCAAATGGGGTTTTAAAAAAGTCTTATGCAGCCTTTGGGAGGTAGATTCAAGTTCCGGATCCTTGGATCCGTTGTACTCTCCAGAGCTGCTTTTTTTAAGACTAATCGGCACTGCCACGCCTATCCACTCGCAACCTAGTGTGATGCCGTTTTGAAACTTGTAGCGATTTCCGAATGAGCTTGAGGCAACGAGATAGTGGGCCTTGGTCGCAAGGGAGAAGTCGAAGTCACCGTTAGTGGTGCTTTTAAAGCCATTCATCCCTGTTTCAAGGTAGCGATAGGATGCCGCTGCTTTTACGAAAAAACTTTCAGAAAATGAAAAGTTCCAGCGAACAAATCCTCCAAGTTGTAAAAATCTCAAAGCGATGTTGCGATAATAGAGTTCTTTTTCCTTTTGATTCTCTCTGAGGTTTAACGAATTTAGGATTAGTTCTGAGCCGAAACTGAGCTCAGGGCTGTACTTGTAAGAACCAGACCCCCCATATCCAGGAATGTCCGCAAAGAATAAACCGGCGATAAGGGAAAGCTCTTTATTTTTTGGGCACGATTCCACTCTCTGCCCAGCAGCGTAGGGGCATGGTCCTATCTTCTTTTGAGAGCTGGGTGGGCTCTTGTTATTTGATGGAGGGGTCTGGTAGCTGGTAGCACCTGGATCAGCTTTAAACTTGGTGTCCTTGGGGTCTACTTTGGGGTCCTCCCTTGTGATGATTGGTGCCGCTCCCTTCGACGTTCCACTTGCCAAGCTCAAACGAGGCGAATTTAGTTTTGAAGTAAGTGTTTCATGATTAATGCCTCTCCAACCAAGTTGAGGAGAGGGAGGCTCCATCAAGGGAGGAGGCGGCTCTGAACCTTTCAGATGCTTTTGGGAAAGGGGCGCCGGGATAGCAAAAATAAATTGCGACCATGTCAGGGTGCTAGCCCAAAAAAAAAGTCTCAAAGAAATTGGCATAAGCTCGTCCTATTTTATCTATATTTTACGTGAGATCACCAGCGGTGTCGATTTTGCCTGGTTAAATATTGGATGTAGAGGTTTCAATCTCCGAAAAGGGGACCGTTGACTTGAGGAGGTGGCATGGGGCAAGAGTTAGATAAATCGTTAGAGTTTGTGGAGGGCCTCAAGCGTCAGTGGATGGCCATGATCGATGCGTTAGTGGATCCTTTGATGATTGTCACAGAAGACTACGTCATTTTGAAAGCAAACTTGGCATTAGCCAAAATGAATCACAAATCTAACTTTGGTGAGGTTTTAGGTCAAAAGTGCTACGAGGTTTTTGCCGGTCGTAAGACGCCATGTCATGGATGTCGGATGCAAGAGGCTGGAAGAATGAGGAAAGCAGTTCACGGAACCCTTGATGATATAGGTGGTAAGCTTTATTTTGAAACTGTAAGTCAGCCCGTGTTTGATCTAAACGGAGAACTGGAAGGCGTGGTTCAGCTGTATCGAGATCGTACGGAAGCAAGACGAATGCAGAGCCAACTTCTTCAAAGTGAGAAGTTGGCCTCGATTGGATTACTTGCTGGAGGTATTGCCCACGAGATCAATAATCCTTTGGGTGGAATTTTGATATTCTCGCAAATGTTACTTAGAGAAATGGACAAGTTGAGTCCCCACTACCAAGATGTCATTGAAATTGAGGGGGCGACCCAACGCTGTAAGGAAATTGTCGAAAGACTTCTCGATTTTGCCCGCCAACGGCCAGAGAAGCTAGAGGCTCTCCAAAATGTGCAGCTTTATGAAGTCATATCTAGCGCCTTAAAGTTTGCAATGGTCGTTCCTCAAGCTAGGAAAGTTGAGATAAAGCAGATTTGGCAAAATCAAGACGTAACAATCGCGGCAAATACTAATAAGACGATTCAGGTTTTCTTGAATCTTTTTCAAAATGCTATTCAGGCGATGAAGAAGGGTGGCACATTAACAATTAGGCAACATGAAGTGATAGAATCTTCCCTAACTTACATTGCCATCGATATAGAAGATACAGGCATGGGAATGGACGGAGCTACGTTAAATCATATTTTTGATCCCTTTTTTACAACCAAAGAGCCAGGCGAGGGGACTGGCCTTGGGTTGGCCATTTGCTATGGCATTATGCAGGAGTTTGAGGGGCGATTGACGGTTGTGAGTGAGGTCGGAAAGGGTACTACTTTTAGTGCCTGGTTTCCAAAGAACAGTGTGAAATAGAAATCTATGAACTTAGAAAGACTAAGATATCACTATAATACAAAGGCGATTCGAGACGTATCTCTCGTAGTCTTGATCGCGAGCTATTTTATAGGTTATTTCTTTCCAGGAGCGCTGTCCTTCCTGGGAAAAATGATAGTCCTTCTTTGTCTATTTCTATTGTTAACGTCTTATTTTGTAGTTCCTGGCTCGAAGACTGAAAATGAAAAAAAAGTGCTTATTGGATTTGTATTGTCGCAAGCGGCATTATGTTTAAATTTTTACAGGAGCGATTTAGCTTTAATGTCAGGCTTGGTAGGAGCCCTTTTCCTCTATTATGGGGCTTTTGACAGCATTAAGCGGGCATTGTCGGTAGAAGATCATGAAGTTAATTTGACCACAGGGGCTTTTTCTGGGTTAGTGCTCTTATTAGTTGGCTTTGAGATTTATAGAGA
>CAXNGG010000132.1:0-5090 GCA_964201885.1 Oligoflexales bacterium | reverse complement strand
AAGAGTTCTTCCATACTTTCAATGCTCTCCATGGCGAAAAGCGGCAAATCGTTATTACCTCTGATAAATTCCCCCATGAAATCCCGGACCTAGAAGAGCGTCTTCGCACCCGCTTCCAGTGGGGTCTCATTGCTGACATTCAACCACCTGATTTTGAACACCGAGTTGCCATTTTGTATAATAAGGCAGAACAAATTGGCATCAAACTCACTCAAGATGTAGCTGAGTTTATTGCTAGCAAGGTTAAAAAGAATGTCAGGGAGCTTGAAGGCACCCTCCATCGCATTGCTGGGTACTCCAGAATAGAAGGTCGCATCATTTCCAAAGAATTGGCTGCCGATATCCTTTCTGCCATTGTCGGTGACAATACCCAAAGACTTACGGCAGAGGTTATTATGAAGATCGTAGCCGATTACTATAATCTTAAGATTCCAGATCTTAAATCCAAACGTCGTCACCAAAATCTGACCATGCCTCGACAAATTGCCATGTATATGACCCGAAACCATTTGAGC
Source organism: Oligoflexales bacterium (assembly GCA_964201885.1). Classification (GTDB taxonomy): domain Bacteria; phylum Bdellovibrionota_B; class Oligoflexia; order Oligoflexales; family CAIMVM01; genus CAIMVM01. Next base: position 4,575 of record CAXNGG010000132.1, on the reverse strand, counting down.
TCTTCCTTTCCAGAGATTGGCGAGAAATTTGGTGGCAAAGACCATACGACCGTGATGCATGCTGTGAAGAAGATCACTCTCAATCTTAAAACGGACCCAGATTTAAGAAGCCAAATTGAAAATCTCGAACGCAATCTTGAGCAATATAAATAGGACTTCGACTTGGCAGATCCTAAAAAGACCTGTGGATAACGTGTTTAATTCTCTCTTGAGAACTAGTGGAAAGATTGGGATTGAAGCTGGGACAACAAATTGACTAAAAAAAGGGCTGTGGATGAAAGGCGAGTTATCAAGATTTCATTCCCTATTAACCAACAGAGCGCACACAGGGCTTTTCATGATTAAACGTAATTATAGCGATATGTTACAAAGTTATCCCCAAAATTTCTCGGCCCCTACTACTACTACTATTAAAGAAATAATGAATCCTTAATTAAATAGGGAAAATCCCAACACCACAAAAAAGGAGATGCCGATATGTTCGTTACTGTAAACCGCGAAGATTTCCAAACGGCTGTAACTCGATTGCAAGGACCCCTAACCGATAAAAATGTCGGGCATGTTGGAATCAAAACGGAAGGCAACCGCTTGATCTTAACGGCGAGCGACAAAATATTAACGATTATTTGTGAAATCAGCTCCAATACCATCAGACAGGGGATTGTTTTTCTACCTGGAAAACTTCTCACCGATGTAGCGAGAGAGCTTCCCGTAGGTGAAGTCACCTTGGAGTCCAATGAGAGTGGAGTCATAGTGACTGCCGGTGAAAAATCACATTTTACTATGAAACTTCCACAAATAAAGAACTTGGCATGGCCAGTGATCGATCGACCAACTCAATTGTCAACGGCCATTGTTTCTGCTGAGCGTTTCAAATATATGATTGAGCAGGTTTTATTTACCATTGCCACGGATAGCCCACACCCCTATGGAGGTGTAGGCTATTTGCATAAACCTACCCCACAGCTCGTTCGCCTTGTGGGTACGGACGGCTTTAGGCTCTCATACTGCGAGGTCAATCTCGACAATCTTCCAGATGACTTTTTAAAGGCAGGACTTTGTTTGTCGAAACGGGCCCTGTTAGAACTCCAGAAAATTTGTTCCGAAGGTTTTGAGACCGTAAGTTTATCTATTTCGGAAGATCAAAAGACATTTATTACTGAGGTTCCAGGATATTTTGTCTTCCACCGCCTCATAAAGGTAAATTATCCGAACTATCAGGGCGTCATTCCCACAGCTCCCGCTCAAACTATAAGCCTGCCGCGAGCAAGCCTGCAGTCTATGGCGAGACGTGTGCTCCTTGCCGCAGACAAGAGTAAGGCCCTCAATTTGAATTTTGAGCCTGAAACACTTACTCTCGCCTCACATACAGCCGGCGAGTCAGAGGGTAAAGAAACATTAGGAATTGAGGATTATAATGGTCCTAGCTGCAATTTGTCCCTAAATGGGAGATATTTGCATGACATTGTTTCTTCTACAGGCAGCGCCCAACTTTTAATCTGCTTTAATACGCCGGATCAACCTGTAATGCTCGCGCCGGCTGTAGAGCCCATAGCCTGCAAGTCTAAACATGTTTTGGTTCCCATGAAAGAAACTCATTAAGAATAGAATTAAAAAACAGTTATTTATGATATAAAATGGGTTCAAATTCTACTTTCTAACGGAAATAAAATGACACTAAGCATCGAAGGTCAAGCCAATAATTCCTATGAAGCTGATAATATTACCGTCCTAGAAGGGCTAGAAGCCGTTCGAAAACGACCAGGAATGTATATTGGGTCCACAACTTTAGACGGACTCCATCATCTTGTTTATGAAATTGTTGATAACTCTATCGACGAAGCCATGAATGGCCATGCCACAAAAATAGATATCGTCATTCATATCGATGGATCGCTTTCCGTTAAAGATGATGGTCGGGGAATCCCAGTGGCAACCCATGCGTCGGAAGGAAAATCAGCCCTAGAAGTGGTGATGACCGTATTGCACGCTGGTGGAAAAATGGATGACAAAGCCTTTGCTTTTTCAGGCGGTCTTCATGGTGTAGGCGCATCGGTTGTAAATGCACTTTCTGAGTGGTGTCGAGTTGAAGTTTATCGCGATGGAAAAGTCTATACTCAATCGTATAAAATAGGTGTCCCGCAAGGGGAAGTTCAAATCATTGGAGACACCGAAAACAAAGGGACTTTCACCAGATTTAAACCGGACAACACAATCTTTTCTGATGTTACTTTTGATTTTGATGTACTTCGTAAACGTTTAAGAGAGCTCTCTTTTTTAAATAAGGGCATTCGTATTATTCTTTCCGATGAAAGAACGGATAAGTCCGAAGAGTTTTTCTTTCAAGGAGGACTTAAGTCGTTTTGCGAATTTCTAAATAAAGGAAGAACCGTTCTTCATTCTGAGCCCGTATATATTCAGGCGACGGAGACCAAGAATGGTGCCATTTGGGCCCAAGTGGAATGTGTTCTTCAATGGACCGATAGCTACCAAGAAAATATTCATGCCTATGTTAATAATATCAATACAATTGAAGGTGGCACCCCCCTTACAGGGATGAGGTTGGCACTGACTCGCGTCGTCAATCAGTTCGCTGAAAACACCGGGATGCTTAAAAACTTCAAAGAAGGTATTACCGGCGAAGATATCCGAGAAGGACTTTCCGGTATTATTGCTGTAAAAGTAAAAAATCCAGAGTTTCATGGCCAAACCAAAACGAAATTAGGATCTGCAGAGGTTCAGCCTCTCGTCAATCAACATGTTTCCGAGGCACTCACCAATTATTTTAATGAAAACCCAGCAGTGGTTAGGTTAGTCATACAAAAAATCATTGATGCTGCCAGAGCTCGTCTTGCCGCAAAGAAAGCCAGAGAACTTACGCGTCGTAAAGGAGCTTTGGATTTTGCTGGACTTCCCGGAAAGATGGCGGATTGCCAAGAAAAAGATCCCGCCCAATGTGAACTCTTTGTTGTGGAAGGAGACTCGGCCGGCGGCTCCGCTAAGCAAGGTCGAGATCGAAGAACGCAGGCGGTTTTACCTCTTAGAGGTAAAATATTGAATGTAGAGAAAGCGCGATTTGATAAAATGCTTTCTTCCCAGGAAATCAAACTTCTTATCAAAGCCCTTGGTACCGGAATTGGCAAAGATGAATTTGATATCAATAAAATCAGGTATCATAAAGTCATTCTAATGACAGATGCGGACGTCGACGGGGCCCATATTCGAACGCTGATATTGACTTTCTTTTTTAGACAAATGCCAGAAATTATTGAAAGAGGCTATTTGTACATAGCGCAGCCTCCACTCTTTAAATATAAAAAAGGAAACACAGAAAGATATTTAAAGAATGAGTTAGACCTAGAAGAATTTTTAGCAGAAGTCGGTATGCAGGACTTGACCCTGATGGATGCTAACAACAACCCTATCGACAAATCTCAAGTTAAAAATCTGTTTTCAAAGCTTTCCGTGTTTCGCAGATATATGGAAGGAGCTTCTCGAAGAAGAGAAAAAGCTATTGTCGAATATCTAGTGGCTCATCACGAAATTGGACCAGAGCTCTTTAAAACAGAAAATAGTGCCCAAGAACTACTTGAAAATATTATGGTTCATCTGCACAGCTTGTATCAGAAAATGTTCCACATTTCCGGAGAATTGGCTTTTGATAAAGAGCATTCATCTTGGAGAATAATTTTTGAGACACGAATCAATAATGTTCCTAAAGTTTCAATTATTGATGGTCTGAGTTTAGAAGGCGGAGAAATTGTCGAACTTAGGCGCATCAACGCTCAGATTCGAGACGTTGCCCTGGCTCCCTTTAAGTATGTTTTTAATTCCGGTAAAAAAGATGATTTAGGACAAAACAAGTCTGGAACCATTGATTCCCTATCTGAATTAGAAGCGTTTATTTCTGGGGAAGGTCGCAAGGGCGCCTATGTCCAGCGCTATAAAGGGTTGGGAGAAATGAATGCGGACCAGCTGGACTCTACTACCATGAATGTGGAGCATCGCAATCTTTTAAGAGTCGAGGTCGAAGATGCGATTGAAGCAGATCGTCTATTTTCGACGTTAATGGGCGAGGATGTAGAGCCCAGACGAGAGTTTATTCAAGAAAATGCCCTAAGTGTAAGAAACCTAGATATTTAATTTAGTAGGAACCAAACATGACGCTAGCACTTATTCATCCTATTAAGATAGAGCAAGAAATAAAGACATCGTTTTTAAACTATTCGATGAGTGTAATTGTATCTCGCGCCCTGCCTGATGTTCGAGACGGATTGAAGCCCGTGCATCGAAGAATCTTATTTGCCATGCATGATCTTAAAAACTATCATAATAAGCCTTATTTGAAATCAGCCCGTATCGTCGGCGACGTGATTGGTAAGTACCACCCACACGGGGATTCTGCTGTTTATGATGCCTTGGTTCGTATGGCTCAGCCCTTTTCTTTGCGGTACCCTTTGGTGGACGGCCAGGGAAACTTCGGATCTGTAGATGGTGACTCAGCAGCTGCCATGCGTTATACGGAATCTAGAATGCATGAAATCTCCGAGTTTTTACTCGCAGACCTTGACCGCG
>CAXNGG010000131.1:0-5135 GCA_964201885.1 Oligoflexales bacterium | reverse complement strand
TAAGCCGGATCCCTACGCTTGGAAGCATGGGCTGCTGAAATACTGAGTATTGTCCCCAGCCTCCTATTTGATGGGCCAGGATCGCCTCGTTGGATGAAAAATGGAAGCCTATAGTAAACGGCCAGTAAAGGCCTTTAACAACACCAACATGGACCCACTTGCCTTCGGAGTTCTGATAAGTGGGCTGCATGATTCCTAGATGGATTCCAAGGCCAGCCGGGTTCGCGGCCCAGGCTCCTTCTGCTACGGGGATTCTGCCTTCTTCAGCAACATTAGAGTCCGATAGGCTTTGTGCATGGCTTAAGGGAGTGATTGCAACTAAAGTAAGTATTATGATAGGACCTAGGTTCATTTGCTGCTCCAGAGGCTTTTTTTGGACATAATTCTTCTAGATCATTATGACAGCTTCAGTGCCAACATCCAAGATTGGCTAGAAAAAGTCGGATTTAACGTAGACGTTTTTGCCTACGACAATCCGGTCATAAAAACCATTCCCTTGGATAGACCTGTCGTCATTGGGCCAGGTCCAAAATCTCCAACTGATGTATCCCAGTCCATAGAGTTCTGTTTAAGGGCTAGGGAAAAAGTTTCCCTACTCGGGATTTGCCTAGGACATCAAATCCTATCCCATATAGCCGGACTTTCCATCGCTAAATGTTCTAGTCCTCATCATGGCTCAACACGTACGATCACGCCTAATCCAAATAGCATTTTGTTAGATGGAATTAAAAGAGACTTTAGGGCCGCAACTTATAATTCATTGCAAGCGGTAGGTACCTTGCCACCTAGCTGGATGATAAGCGCAGTCAATGAATTTGGCGAAATTGAGGGCATAGAATCCCACGTTCAAAATGGCATCTTTGGGCTACAGTTTCACCCGGAGTCTTTTTTGTCAGAATTTGGTCATGAAATAGGTCTTAATTGGTGGCGTTTTTTAAAGTCTCGTGAGAAGCATTAAGTGCCGAACATTCATGAACTCAAGGGCGGCATGGTGCCAATGCTTGAGGCTCTTTGAGGTTCTTTGAGGAGGTGTCGGTGTTATATTGGAAGAATAGTTTTGGTTTTTTGACAATGAGTACAAAATGATTTCCCATGATAAATGTTAATAAGCAGTTCACTTGTCTGCACGAAGTAGGTTCTAATGATCTGATAAGTTAGTGTATTTCGGGGCCTTGCCTTCTGGCAGTTGAAGACGATCCGCTTTGCCTCACGGCAATGCCACCCTTATTGATGCCTTCGAAACATCTGACTACAATTTCAGGCTCGTTTTTTGAGTTTGATATAAATTCCGCAATATTGTGTGCTAAGGATTCGATGCTTGTGGAGTCGTTCATGAGCAAGGCTTTGTGAGCTGGGATTTCTGCCTGGAAAAGCCCTTCCTTGGAAACATAAGACAACTTTAAGGTATTTTCTTTAGACCCTTTTTCAAAAGCGAGTGGGCAGGGACCGGTTACTTGCTCTTTCGATACGAGATGGATTGTTTTTGAAAATAGATCTTCGGTAATCATTTTTTCAAGATCGTATGCTCTTACTCTACCTCTAAAAATTTCAATTCTGGATCTGTGTCCATGAAATAGCCGCTGACAGCCACCGTCATGTTGAACCAATCCATGGGTATATTGGAAAACTCCTTCACCAGCAGAAATAGACTCTTCTCGTAGAGTGACACTTAATTCAGTGACATTGGGCGGAAGATAGGCCGCCATTTCCATTTCTAGAGCTTTCGCTAGCTCTTCAGAACGAGTAGAGCTTGCAGACAGGAAGTAGACCGCTGCCTTGGGGCAAATATACCCCCAGCTTTCATGCTGTGTCGTTATCATTTTTAACTCGAGATACTCGCCGCGTTCGAGTATGGAAATCCCCTCGTATTGTTGGGGCACCACTAAAGCATGATCCAGAGTTTCTTTTAAAACCTGCTTAAATTTACGTTTTATTTTTCCAAAATCAAAGACAAAACCATTGCTATCAAGTTCGCCTGCGAGTTCGACGTCAACATGCCAGGTAGCACCTAGTATGCCCAACTCAGGATCAAAAATGGCACAATCTAGGTGATCAATATCACGGACAAACATGCGGCCAGTTTTATAGTTTTTGATATTGTCCATAGGGCCGATCGATTCACCTTCAGAAATTGTCAAACATCTGGTAATTGAGACTCTTATATTTAGAGTCTAAATTGGTAGGTCTCTATACCTGGGTAGCTGCGCAGAGTCAATGACCAGCCAACTTATTGGTCTAACATGCTTAAATCACGAGGTAAATTATGAAAAAAGAGAGAGAAGTCCGCGTCCGCATAGCTCCATCTCCCACGGGAGATCCTCACGTCGGCACTGCCTATATAACTTTGTTTAACTATGTTTTTGCAAAAAAGATGGGTGGCTCCTTTATCTTGCGCTTAGAAGATACGGATCAGGCAAGAGCAAAACCCGCCAGTGATAGGATGATTATGGAGAGCCTCAAATGGCTCGGATTAGAATGGGATGAAGGCCCAGACAGAGGAGGCCCTTACGCCCCCTATCGTCAAAGTGAGCGGATCGACCTGCATCAAAAACATGCCAAGATGTTAATTGCTTCTGGGAAGGCCTACTACTGTTTTTGCTCGACGGAGCGCCTAGAAGACGTTCGAGCTAAGCAATCTGGTCAATTTACAGGTTATGACCGACACTGTCGGGAGCTAAAATCCGAAGAGGTGTCCGAGCGACTTGCCAGCGGAGAAGGTGCTGTTATTAGACTTAAAATGCCAATTGATGGTGTTGTTGGATTTGATGACCTCCTGCGAGGGAGGATTGAAATCCCAGCTGAAAGGCTAGATGATACGGTGTTACTAAAGCGTGATGGATTTCCTACTTACCATTTGGCGAATGTCGTTGACGATTATTTGATGAAAATTAGCCATGTGATTCGAGCTGAGGAATGGATTTCTTCAGCTCCCAAGCATGTCACTCTATACGACGCGTTTGGCTGGGAGAAACCAGTTTTTTGCCATATGCCGCTTTTAAGAAATCCTGATGCAAATAAAACTAAAATTTCTAAAAGAAAAAGTCCCGTTTCTTTAAACTATTTTAGAAGAAAAGGTATTTTGCCCCAAGCCTTAGTTAATTTCTTAGGACTAATGGGCTGGTCTTTTGGAGGTGATCAGGATATTTTTAGTGTAGAACAGATGATTGAAAAGTTTGATCTGACTCAAATTCACCTTGGGGGCCCGGTTTTTGATGTTGGAAAGCTAACTTGGCTCAACCACCAATATCTTCAGAAGCTAACCAAACCTGAGTACATAGCACATTTACGAAATGAAGTTTTTTCAGAAGAAGCTCTAGGGGCCATTTTTCCTCTTCTTAGGGAGAGAGTAGAATGCTTTGAGCAATTTGTAGACAAATCAAATTTCTTTTTTAGCGGGTCTTTAGACTATGCACACCTTGATTTGATCCCAAAAGGTCGAACGTCGGACGACATAAAAATGATGCTGGGCGGCTTACTAGAAAAACTAGACGAGTTGTACACCTGGAATTCAAAAGATATTCACGACGTCATGGACAAACACATGGGCGAAATTGGTTTCAAAGCAAAAGACTACTTTATGCCCGTGAGATTAGCCGTTTCAGGAAGAAAAGACTCACCGCCGCTTGCCGAGTCCATGGAGGTTATTGGAAGAGAAATGGTCCGACATCGCCTTAGGGAAGTGTTGAAGATTAAATCTTTGAATGTTGGCATCTAGAAGCTCCCGGAGGGATAACGACAGGATTTGGTTTCCCTAATTTTCTTTAGAGTGCAAATTATTTACCAAGATTAGTTGCGTAACTGTTTTTTGACTGAAAAATCCATTTTATGGGGCCAATTTGGTTGCTTAAATTAGCTAAATTGGCCCTTTTTGGATTTAAAATATGACTTTTTGGCCGACCAATCCCTTGGATCAATACAAATCGACGTATCTCAAATTGAAATAAATATTTTCAACAACTTGATTTTATTTAGTAAAATCCAAGTTCAACGGCCCGCCGTGTTTTTAGTTGCCCTTCGCATTTGAACTCTGTTACCACAAGAACGGTACTGTGATTTAAAATCATGAGGTAAGAGGAGGATTGAAATGAATCAAACTAGCCTGCGGGGAGTTCTTTTTTTAGGGATTAGTTCAATCTTATTTAATCTCGAGGGATGTGGTAAAGCAAAGTATGTTCCGGTTGAAAAACCAATTCCACTTAGAGCAGAAGATGGATCAAAAGGTGCTGGCCCCGCTAGTCAAGAAGAAGCATCTAGGTATTTTAAAGAAACGCTGACTCCTGAAATGAATTTAAATTGTTCAGGTTGCCATAGGGCTGGTGGAATAGGACCAGCTACTATTTTTAATTTCGAAGAAGCATCCAAATTGGCTCGAGCGGGAACTTTGTTAAGTAAGCCTAATGGGGAGTCTCATGGCGGCGGAAAAATTTGTAAAGTCGGATCTCCTTGTGCTGAAATCGAGTCCTTCTCGCGTTTGATCCAATCACCGGCAAACCCAACACCGACAACACCGACAACACCCACAACGCCTACAACACCGACAACACCGACGACACCGACGACACCGACAACACCCACAGTGGATTTAGCGAAAAGCTTTAATGAAATGGTTTTGCCTCTACTTAGAGACAGTTGTTCTGGATGTCACGGGGTAGAAGCGCCGGAAACTATTTTCGACTTCGAAAAGGCTCTTAACTGGGTCAAGTCTGGCAGCTCTGAATCTGACAATACATTTATTAATAAGCCTTTAGGCAAGTCTCATGGCGGGAGCGTCATCTGTAGGTCTAGGCTGGTTACCCCATGCCTTCAAATTGAGGGTTGGGGCGCAGAAGTGAGAAAGCAAATCATTCCATCTGGCCGTGAGGAAAGATAGAAACTGGTTTTAAGCGCCGCTAAAATAAAGTGAGTTTGCTTTTGTAAAATGTTTAGAAATAGAGAGAGCTTAGGGTAGTTTTACTAAATGAGATTTAATTCTAATACGTGCATTCTTTGGAAGATTAGGTAAATTAGTTTAGTCACCGTGTTTATTTGAATAACCCATTAGCTATTGTGGAGCCCCTCCTAGGGACTCAGGCAGCCCACAACAGCTATTTTGGTTAAATTGCTGCTAATCTACTCTCTTAATGGCGGCCCCCAAC
>CAXNGG010000130.1:0-5165 GCA_964201885.1 Oligoflexales bacterium | reverse complement strand
AGCGATGAAATAGTACTAGCTACTCGTTATGGTCGTGCTATCCGTTTTAATGAAGAAAAAGTAAGACCAATGGGGAGAAATGCTTCCGGTGTAAGAGGTGTTACTTTACTAGGTGAAGACGATGCCGTTGTTGGCAAGTAGATCTCCAGCCGAATGGATGTCGGTCATCATGAACGACGTGGCAGCGTTGCAGGAGAAAATATCGGAAATCGTCAATGGGCTGCTTAGAGATCTATTAGCCCTAGTCGCCTCCTTTGTAGGTCTACTTTTTGTCTGGTGGCCCGCAGCCATGGTGCTATTAGCCATCGCACCATTTATAGCCTTTTGGACGGGCCGAACAGGTCGAAAAATATCCAAGTGGAGTGATGAATTTCAACGCTCCCAAGCTAACTTTCAGGCTTTTGCCCATGATTTTAGATCTCGGTTTGAATTTGTAAAGTCGCAAAACGGTGAAGAGGTCGAACTGGGTCAATTCGAAAAGATGAATACTGCCTATCTGCGTGCTGTCAATAAGTCTATCTTTACTCGGGCGCTCTTTGCCCCTAGTTTTGAATTTTTTGGCTTCGCCTCTCTAGCGGGAGTGATCCTCCTTCTCCCATTTGTGGAGCAACATCTCCATGGCACCAGACTCATGGCTTTCTTTGGAGCGCTTGCCATGATCTTTAAGCCCTTAAGAAGTATTGGGGAGCAGTATGTAGGGCTAGAACAAATCAAGGGACTTCTCTCACAGTCTTTGCAAATCCTAGGCACACCGATACAAAACCACGCCTCCCTTCAAGACTCTGCATGGAACGTGACTCAGATCAAAATAGATTCCCTCGAAGTCGCTTATGATAGATTTTCGCTGCGCTGTAAAAATCTCGCTTTTAATGCCGGTCAGGTTCTTCTATTGGCTGGTCGAAGTGGCGCTGGTAAAAGCACGTTACTAAAAGTATTAGCAGGTCTTGTAGATCCAACTCAATTTAGCGGAAATGTATCCATGCCCATGCTTTGCTCCGCAGTATCCTACGTCGGACAAACCCCTTTTCTCTTTAAAGGCACCGTTAGAGAGAACCTTAATTATGGTCAAAAGTTTCAGGTTTCAGAAGAAAACATGATTAAATCTCTTGAGCTAGTTGGCATTTATGAGGAGCTGTTGGCTCTTGGGGGCCTGGATTTGTTGTTTGATCCTATAAAGCCCTGTTTCTCAGGGGGACAGATTCAAAGGCTTTCCATAGCCCGAGGCCTTCTAAAACCGTCCCGGATTTTGGCGTTAGATGAAGTGACGGCATCACTTGATTTGAACAAAGAGAGAGAAATATTGGACTCCCTGCGGGCGCTTGCTCAGAATTCTGGTAAAATCATTTTGGTGGTCAGCCATCGCTTTGACTTTTTAAATTTATTTGACCATGTGTATTTTTTTGCTGAGGGCTCAATTCATCTTGAAGGAAGCCCGGCTCAAGTAAATTTAAACGAAGATTTTAGGCTTTTCTTGGAGGGAGAAAAATGAGGTGGATCCTTCTGCCCTTCCATTTCATTTACTTGATTGTTCTCGGGGTGAGAGAGCTTTATTTTCGATTCTCAAACCCCAAAAAGCTCAATGGATTTGTGATCTCGGTTGGCAATATTGAAGCCGGGGGAACCGGAAAGACACCGGTGGTCATGGGGCTTTCCTCCTATTTTATTCAAAAAAAGAAGAGTGTCGCGATTCTTTCTCGGGGATATAAGTCCAATCTCGGGCACGGTGAATTTGCCATTCTAAAGAAGGGCCAAGTGATCGGCGGGAAGAAGGATTTAAAAAATGCTGATGAAGGCATGATGCTTTCACAAGCTCTCCCTGAATGTTACGTCGTCTTGGGGTCCAAAAGGTTTCAAAACAGCACGAAATTAGTTCATGATTTACGGATTACACCTGACGTATGGATACTGGATGATGGGTTCCAACATCGAGCGATTGATCGCCACTGCAATATTGCCTTGGTCCATAAGTTAGGCGTAGCACCCTATGATTGGACATTTCCCGTCGGGCTCTTGAGAGAGACCGGCAAGTCTTTAAGGCGAGCCGACATCATACTCTATAGGGATCAACAATTGGTGGGTTATGAGGCTCAATTTAAGTTAGAATTTCATAGTGGGCCTTTTCTGAGTACCGATGGCTCCATTGTTTTATGGGAATCTTTAAAAAATATCGGGCTAGTAACGGCGATTGCTCACCCTGAGTCCTTTCGACAGACTGCTGAAAACATAGGTTTAAACGTTGTCAGTTTGAGTTCTAAGCCCGATCATCATCCTTTTTTGGCTGCCGAGATCGATCCTATTTTTGAAAAGGTGGATCAAATTGCCATTACAGAAAAAGATTTTTGGCGCCAGCCTGATTTTTGGAACGGCTATAAAAGCAAGGTGATTCGCGTGACGCAACACGCAGATTTACCTCCGAAATTTCTGGAAATTGTGGAAAAATTCTATGCGCAGTATAGAGATTGAAAATTAGCGGGAAATTTCTTCGAATTTAGACTTCTTCTGATCACTTGGCAAATTCTGCCTGCTGCATTGCTGCCTGTATTAAATTTATCATTTCTATTGTGAACTAGATGCTTTAGGTAAAGTTTTTGTTGTGCGCGTCGATGAAGAGACCAGAACATAAGTTTACAGGGGAGTGACCCATGTCGAAGAACAAGAATGAAATGGATACATCGATGCCTGCCGGCCAAACGAAAGCAGGAGGAGACGCAAATCCATTCACTGCAGATTTAAGAGGTGAGTTTACGAGTAATTTTGGAACCAATACCAACGCTGTAAGCGATCTCCTAAAAACCGGCGGCAATGGCAATAGAATGAAAATTTTTGGGGGAGCTATCTTAGCGGTCACTCTATTGGCAGGGGGCCTCTATCTTTATTTGCCTTCTGGGACAAGTGAAGATGAATTTGCCCATGACGGCTCCGAGGTTGCTGCACCCGAAAAAGATCCATTAGCAGAAGGGGATGGTGCGGAAGCTGGCAAAGAGGCTGGTGCAAAAGAAGAACTTGCTCAAAATGATGCCGCTGGCGCTAATGAATTGACTAAGGACAGTGCCGTTCCCACGAAAGGTGAGCCCATGGTGGCAACCGACGCCCCCGGATCACTGATCCCTAAAAATGGTAAAGCAAGATTTTATGATGAGACAAGTTCAGATGCTGAATTCACCTGGAGTGGCTCTCCAGGCGGCTACATAACTTTCTCAAGATCCGCTCAGATGAAGAACTCTGTGCGCCGAGCAAAAATAGATGCTAATAGCTACGTGTTTAGACATCCTTGGCCAGGCACTTGGTACTGGCAGGTAGAAAATGGCGCTGGAAAGTCTTCTATCCAGTCTTTTAGCGTCGCTGCTCCAGTGAGACGAAACATTGCTGTTTCAAGTCCGCAGCCAGGTGCTACATTGCCCGGCAATGGTGGCTTGGTGTCTTGGAATGCAGATCAAAGCGTATCAAGATATAAAGTGGAGCTTTCCAGTGGCGACTGGGCCAATCCCGTGCATAGACAGCAAACCGTCGGCACTGACTTGCAATTATCAGGGGTAGCCCCGGGCTCCTACCAAATGCGAGTAGGAGCATGGTCAGATGTAGCGGGAAGATGGGAATACACCGCACCGATGGCCGTAACCATCCAATAACTTACCTTTTAAAAAGGTCTTTATTTCCCACTTAAATGCTCATAAAATCCCGTCAGACAATGGCGGGATTTTTTATGGAAAAGATACTACTTAGAAAAAATGCAATCGCTAGGCGCAAGACTCTAGATCCAGAAGTCACAAGAAAAAAGTCACTAGAGATTGTAAATTTAGTAAAAGACTTTATCGCCCAAAGAAAATTTGATCAGGTTTTTCTCTATAGCCCCATGGTGGGTGAGGTGGATCTCACCGACCTACTACCCACAGAGTTGTCTCGCTTTGCTTTCCCAAAGGTGAATGGCAGCGACATGGATTTTTTTGGGGTGAAGGCTGTCAGTGAACTCTTTAAGCAAAGCTTTGGGCTTATGGAGCCTCGAGGGATGGATAGCCTTGCCAATCCCACAGCAAAAACACTTATTTTGGTTCCTTCCCTTTTGTTGGACCGACAAGGTAACCGAGTCGGGCTAGGAAAAGGCTATTACGATCGCTATCTTAACAAAGTTAAGACCCCCTTAACCTTGGGCGTCGCTTTTGATGAGTTTGTTGTGGAATCCCTGCCTTTAGAGCCCTGGGACATTCCTTTGGGAGGGTACGTAACGGAGCAGAAGCTTGAAATATTAAATCAAATTCATAAGTAATATCATACATTTAAATATCTTTACAAGCCTCTCCGGCCGTGAGACATTCTGCAGTGTCGTTGTCACGGCATTGAGGGAGAAACAATGTCAAGAGAGTCAAGCGAATCAAGAGAGTCAAGAGGGCTAAACAACCAAGGACAGTCTCTTAGAAGTTTATCGCGCAACCAATCTGAACATCATTTTGTTGAATCCCAGAGGTGCTTTCCTGGTGGGGTCAACTCGCCTGTAAGAGCCTTCCGCTCGGTAGGTGGGACACCCGTTTTCGTAAAGCGCGCAAAGGGTGCCTATATTTGGGATGAAGATGGAAATCGTTATCTCGATTTTGTGGGCAGCTGGGGAACCGCAATTCTTGGGCACGCCCATGATGAGGTCCTGGACTTTGTCAAATATCGCATGGACAACGGCTTGTCTTTTGGAGCCCCTACTAAAGAAGAAACTGAGCTTGCTGTAAAAGTGAGGCACTATTTCCCAGCCCTCGAGATGATGAGATTTGTCTCTTCGGGCACGGAAGCTTGCATGGCAAGTATTCGATTAGCTCGCGGCTTTACAGGCCGCTCTAAGATCATTAAATTCGAGGGCAACTACCACGGACATGGGGATATGCTCCTTGTCAAAGCTGGTTCTGGAGTTGCTACCTTTGGCTTACCCGACAGTGCAGGAGTTACCGCTGGAGTCGCTCAAAGCACTTTAACAGCTCCTTATAATGACATTCAGGCTGTGGAGGCGCTATTTGCAGCTAACCCAGGCGACATTGCAGCTATAATTCTAGAGCCCATTGTTGGAAACGCCGGATTTATTCGCCCCAGGCAGACGTTCCTCTCTGACCTGCGAGATCTTTGCTCCCGGGAAGGTGCACTTCTGATATTTGATGAAGTGATGACAGGATTTAGAACCCATTTAG
>CAXNGG010000129.1:0-5187 GCA_964201885.1 Oligoflexales bacterium | reverse complement strand
AACGGGATACACTATAAAGGTCGGGGCGTGAGGGAGGCTATTATGGATTTATCCCCGGAGAATCAGCGAGCTTCGCTCAATCTTTAAGCTGCCGGAATCGTCAACCAACTTTTTTTGGCAAAAGTTAATAATGTCTATTGCTACTACAGTTATGATGATAACAATGATGGATGTGATCAGAACGAGTCGTCGCCTCAAGAGGTGCCTTTACAACGATGCTGAGTTCGAACAACATCTCCTTTGGAGGGAATATTCGAACCGGTTTCTTTGCAGTTCTCTCATGGTCACTTTTTCGCAAGTAGTCAGCAACTTAATAGAATAGTTTATAGAGGACACTTTTCCGGGAAGAAAAAGTGTGGCGGAGAGAGGGGGATTCGAACCCCCGTTACCGATTAAAGTAAACACGCTTTCCAAGCGTGCGCCATCAGCCACTCGGCCACCTCTCCAAACCCAAAAATCTAGTGCGATTGTAAGGGAACAAATCTTTTAACGACTTTTGGGGAAATTGCAATTGAAATTAAATATTTACTTTTTCAAAAGTTAAAAGCGCGCGTTTTTTATCAACTCCCGCTGAAAAACCGCCCAATTTCCTTTGGCTGGTAATCACACGATGACAAGGAATCCGGAGTAAAACGGGATTTTTACCAATGGCGGTACCTATGGCCCGGGCGGAGTTAGGGGTGCCTAATATAATAGCGATGTCTTTATAAGACCTCACCTGGCCTAGGGGGATCTTTTCAAGTTCGTTCCAGACCTTTTTTTGGAATTCTGTGCCTGGGGGCGAAGCTTTAAAAGTAAACGTTTCTCTCTCTCCGCGGAAATACTCCGAAATCTCGTGAACTACTTGGCTAAGAAAAGACGTAGTAGGCTCAGATCTGGGGGCTAACGTAAAATTGAGGAGACTAATCGTAGAATTAGTCTCCTCAATGAACAGATTGCCTATTGGGGAATCAACAATACAAAAACTCAACGGGGCGCTACAACAATTACAAAAGGAGCGGCAGTAGATGTGTAGCCAATGATGACCCCTCCTACTACTTCTAAGCTCGTAACCTCTCCTCGGTAGGATTTTGGTGTGGATACATAGATTCTATCAAGATTTTTGATCATATTAAAATTACTCCAGCTTACTTTCAGAGTATAAGCATACGATCCAGTAGATAGAATTCCTGCAAATCTTTTGGGTTGGGCATTGTTTGATGTGTCTAGCGCGGTAATTGAGCAAACTGAGTCATTTCCAGCATACGATGCCATCGCAAAACTAGAACATGCGAAAATGACGGCGAGTAAAAGGCGTTTCATGGGTATCCCTTAATGATTAGTCTTCTAGATTTTTAACATCATATATATTTTGCATCAGGCTTATAAAGAAAGGGATTTTCCCTGGTCTTCTTCTTTTAATCTCTGCAATTTTATTACAGTAATCGACTCCAGCTTGTTTTAGCTCTTTCAAGCCAGCCGCATCTACAGATTCGCTTTGCAATGCAATCAAAGCAGCATCTGAGCCGAGATTCTTGAGATTAAAATACCCAGCATGAAGCTTAATATTTTGCAGGAAAGTTTCGAAATTTGTGAACGCGAAACTCTCTTTATAAAAACGTATTCTTCCTTCCCGGTCTTTTTCCACAAATCCGGAATCAATGAGGTCATCGAGTTTGGCAAGGCCTCTCTCGCCTAAAATGCGAGTGATATTTTCCACGCTAGTGCCCGCATGTGTTGCTGCTAAATGGATAATATAGCTAGAAATTTCATCTCTTAAGAAATAATCTAAGCCTTCCTCAGAAAACTGTGAGGTCGTTATAAAGTGCTGCTCAAAAAAGGAACCTTCTTTAGGAAAATGCTCCTTTAGAAAAGCCATAAATCCATCTCGAGATTGAATGGCTCCTATGACAGTGACCACTGTGGAGAGCTCTGGAGTCGCTTCCCCCTGCGCAAGTCTTCTAATGGTGGAATAGCCCAAGCCAGACTTTCTTGCTAGTGAGGCTATCGAGCGATTTGGGTGCGCCGAAATATAAGCGTCTATTTCCCGCTTAAGCGCATCCGAAAGTGCTTTCTTATCTTGCATGTCCATTCCACTGACTGCCATCATTACTATCCCTATTCATAGTCACCGCGGTGAATTTTGCAAGTGAAAATTAATCATCAAGACAAATAACGAGCTAAATTTTAGTCTCCGTCCCAAAGCATTAGAACATTCTACTATTGGTCTAGGCTCTCTTTGGCGTTTAGCCGCTCATGTCCCTTGAGGTAAAACAAAATCATCCTTAAATTTGAAGACTTAGCAGCCGCCGGGGCCATGCTCATCGGGTGAACTTAGCTAGACTTGAACTTCCTGTGGGAGAAATCAAGATTCTACTCTGCAGTTTCCTATTGCCATCCTGGCGCTGATTTTATCGTTCATTTTCAGAAACCTTACATAATCTAAATAGTCAAAGCAACTGACATTTCTTAAAAGAGCGAAGATATTTTGGCTGGTCGTAGCAGCAGGTTTCTATTTAAGAAGGAGTCACCTATTTTTTTCCTATCTAAGCTTAAATTTTTTCGGTACAAGAGGGAGTTGCCTTGGCTTTGTTATGTCAGAGTGATAGCTAGATCCCGAATGATGGGTTCCTACAAACCCCGCCAGGTCCGGAAGGAAGCAACGGTAGTGGACGATTCAGGTGTTTGGTCCATCTAGCTATCACTGTGAGATATTCAGAGCCTATTTTTTTCGGGGAACTTTCAAGTGACCTATCAGCCACTCGCGAGAAAATATCGTCCTATGACCTTTTCCGATCTAGTCGGTCAGGAAACTGTTTCATCTTCCTTATCAAATGCCATTAGGCTTGGCAGAGAGCCCCATGGAGTTATATTTTCTGGTGTTAGAGGGATTGGTAAAACTACAACGGCGAGGCTTTATGCTAAGGCTTTAAACTGCACGGTAGGTGTTGCTGGCGAGCCATGCGGAAACTGCGAGAATTGCGATGCCATTGCTCGTGGCTGTCATGAAGATGTTTTTGAAATTGACGGTGCGTCTAACAATGGTGTCGATGAGATCAGAAGTTTAAGAGATACGGTCAACTATGTCCCGCAAAGAGGAAAGTACCGAGTCTATATTATCGATGAAGTTCATATGCTGTCCACAAGCGCATTTAATGCCTTGCTTAAAACTTTGGAAGAGCCGCCTTCCCATGTTGTCTTTATTCTCGCTACAACTGAAATCCATAAACTTCCTGATACCATTTCATCGAGATGTCTTACTTTCCATCTTCAGAAAATGAAACCTAAAGTAATAGTGGACCGTATAGCTGCTATTTTGGTCCAGGAACATATTAAGTATGATGAAAAGGCTTTATGGCTCATTGCTCGTGAAGGCCAGGGTTCTATGCGTGATGCCTTGACTTTTTTGGATCAAGTGATTGCATTAGGGGACGGACAAGTCACATTCGCCGTCATGAAAAATATGATCAGCGGAGCTTCGATCGGACCCTTTATTGATTTGCTTTCCAAATGCTTGAATCGGGAAGGAAAGAGTGTCCTTGAAAAGATTGCCGATTTTGACTCTCTAGGCATCCAAGCAAAAAGCTATATAGGCGAATTAGCAACTTTATCTAGACATGCTTTGATCGTTAGAACCCTTGGAATAGAAACTCCTGAAATTCAGAGCTTAGGGCTCGACGATGGTGAGTTAGGGCGATTGAGAGACATTGCATGTGGCGCCAAGGATTTTGATTTAAACCGCTTATTTAGGACTCTTATTAAATGTTTGGAAGATCTTGATGGTTCCGAGATGGATCGTTATATTTCAGAAAACTATTTATTGGAATGGTGTTTTGATCCAGGCTTGCCTTCTATTGAGGAGTTGCGCAAAGGTCATTTTTTGACTCATTCTCATTCAGCCCAAAAAACTATTCCCCAAAGAACGGAAGCCCCCTCTCCACAGAAGTCAGGCGCCGGTTCGGTGATTTCAGCCTCTAAGAACGCAGATTTAAATCCGCCGTCCATAAAAACAGAAGCTTCAAAAACCATTTTGGCAGAGAAGGGCACAGAGGAGCCTGCTCCAGTTAAGGCGAAGCTTAATGTCAAGAATTTTGCACAAGGAATGCGAGAAGCTCTGGCAGAACCGCCTTCTAAATTTGGACAAGAGGCGGAAAAAAGTCCGTTGCAGAGACAGACAGCAACCACTTCTGCGGCTCAGCAGTCAGAGACTCCAGCTGTTGGTAGTGAGTTAGATAAAAAAAAAAGTAACTTTTCCGAAGGACTGACCCCACATCAGAGCCTAGAGGCTACCGAAGCCCATCAAAATGATAAAAAATTAGCGTTACCTAAAGGCGGTTCAGCAACTTTGGAAACTCTCAGAAATGACGCCTCTTTGAGCGAGATATCATCTCCTGAGGAACGATCTACACAAGATAAAGACGTTGCCATTGATGGACATGTCTCTAGCGCATTAAGAACATTAGAGACTAAATTTCCTGAGACCTGGACCCAGCTTGTGGATATTTGGAAAATGACTCGGCCCTTGGAGGCTAGAAAACTTGAAGAAGTGATTCCTCTTAACTATTCGGAAAGTCAAATTAGACTTGGAGTGAAAGTCGATTCTTTAGTTGGGAAGGCACTTCTTCAAAATGACGGAACTCAAAAACTAAAACAAGATTTTTGTGACCTTTTTTCTTTTCGAGGCGAACTATTTGTCGATATTTTAACCGACGAATCTGGCGGCGAAAGCTTGCTTAAAGTTAAGGAAAGACAGGCGATAGAACGAAAAGAGAAGTGGAAAAATGAAGCCCTAGAATCTCCATTTGTTCAGCATCTTTCAAGCGCTTTTGGCGCGCAAGTCTTAAGTGTGCGAGTCTCAGAATCCGGCGCATAAAAAAAGACTCAATGCAAAATTTCCCTCAAAAACAATGACGACCTTTCTGGTTTTTGGGCTATTAACCGCTTAAGTGCAAATCTTATCTTTGACGCTTTAGCTCTAAAATAGATGCTTAAAAATATGTAGCGAGGCCTAAGTGGTGAGACTTTCATGGTTTCTTGCATCGGCAGCATCTAAATTGGTGAACGGATCCAAAACTTAGGGTGCTAAGTTCCACAAAATGTCTTTTGTACTCTTTGTTCTATTTTTGGCGGCGCCATGAATACTAAGTCCTCTGATTCATAAGGGTCTAGGAGTGCAGCAAGGAGTTTCTTTGCTGTGGATAGGTCTTC
>CAXNGG010000128.1:0-5229 GCA_964201885.1 Oligoflexales bacterium | reverse complement strand
AGAGTTTGCTCACACTTTCCTGGGTTGTACTTCCCACCCGTATCCAATTTGTGTCTGAAGCAAACTGCGAGCCGCGGGTGATACAACCCGTTAGCGAAAGAAGACCTAAACAGAGACCAAGAGTTTTATAGAAAATGGCACGCTTGATTTGATTGAGCACAGGGGCCGCCTTTAAAAAAAGAAGAAGTCACGAATACATCGCATACACTATTATAGCTCAGATTGTAGAATGTAAGTAAAAATTAGGGTATTTTCTGTGGCCTTTTTAAGGAAAGCCTTTTTAAGGAAAGCCTCTTGCGCCACTTCCGAGCGAAAACTTGGAAGACTCTTGCCAGCTCGTAAAGACTTTTAGCCGAGTGCAGGCGGATCGCCCTTTTACCCCCCTGCTGCGTCACTGCCTACTGAGCCTTTGCTTAAAACAAAAATCCTGTTTCTAAAAATGGCTATAACTGCATGGAATCGCAAAAAAGCCCAGTTTCCTGGGCTTTTTCTTTATCTCGATATTAAAGTTTCTGTGGGAATGCGCGGAATGGACTCTGCTTTCTCACCTGATGTCAGCAATTGGGAAAGCTGCAAGGAAACGAGGGTCTTTGGAATCCAAAAGGTCGCAGCTAACTCATTGACGATGTTTTTCTTAATATCTATCTTAGACATCTCAGCTTTCAACATCGCATAAGGCATCAAAAGATTCGTGGCTATCACGAGCTCCTCGAACTCAAGCAATTCTGGATCTCGCTCGCCAAGCTCAGGAAACCTTTCGCGCTCACCTTCACAGATAATGCGAACGAGCTCTTTTACCATGGCATGTCGGGTTTGTGGTTTCAAGTCTCCTTTAGGAAACTGAATCACATACTGACCGGCCTTTACCCGAAGAATCCTGCTCATGCGGTCAATTAAGTCCGCTGGCTGCAAGGAAATGAAGGCAAAGAACCTTACCACTTCAGGAACATAGAGCGGAGCTGCCTTAAAGTCAGCTTGTTTGAGCAATTGAGCAGCAAATGAAATGGCGCGCTCTTTCACTAACTGGATTCGCTCTCTCGGGATCCCATTCAAATTGCGAAGCGCACTTTGAATAGACCGAGTTTCTTGGTATTCAAACCAACCTTCGTCCACTCCGATATTACCCGACGCGATGTCAAAAATGAGAGTTGGCTCTACATTTAAAACTTCCGCAATCTGATTCAGAGCGAAAACTGACTTCACACTTTTTTCACCGCGCTTCCAATGACTACAGTCGGAAGGGTTATATTCAAGAATATTCCCTACGTCTTGGTCGTTGATTTTTGCGCCCTTTTGGTCCACTAATACTTTATGAACAAACTTAAATAAGTTCACAGAGCTTAGGAACTTCACTGTTCCGTTGCGTCGCATTTTCCCTCCTGCCTGAGGAATCATGAATGGGTTGTTTAGTATGTTTTAATCATAACCAGAATTTAGAAGGACGTCAATACCTTGACATCGCAAATTCAGATTTCAGTCTTTGTCGTGGCCCTAAAATCTTCATAGAAGCGATGTCTGACTAGGCCTCCAAGCATAGTAAGGCCAAGCAATTTAAATATCCCAAGATACAAAATAAAGGCGACATATAAGAAAGAAAGAACCCTAAGTGGGGCCAAGCTGAGTCCTGCGACTCCGGGCAAGTGGGGATTCATTATTTTATAGCCCATATTACACGCGACCACAAAAAGTGCGGCAATGAACAAGTCTGCCATGTGGGAGAGGACGAGAGACCACCAAGGAGCCCGATAGTGCAGCTCTCGCCTAATCGTGTTTTGGGCAGGAAGGTTTAGGGCAGAGTAAGCCTCGCTATTGTCAACGAGTTTTTGACTTACGGGGGCCTGATGAGAAACCACATATTCACTGCAACCTGCAGGGCGATTGCGAATGGTTCCAAGGCCTAGCCCGGGACCAAGAGCCTGAAATTTGTCTTTAGTCAGCTCCTTTGCGTAAAGCTCGAGATCTCTTCTAAGGGCTTGATTTTGGTCCAATGGCCACCTCTATTCTTATACTCTAGTATGACATAGAAGCGGCTAATCTGAAAAGCCTTGAACGTGAGTGCCTCAATCTTATGGAAATCAGGTGGCTTAGCTTAGGCGAAAGCCTGCAAGCAAGGGCGCGGGTAGCAAGCCGTAGGCTTACATGCGCAAGTTTTCATGAGTTTCATGGGCTCCAAATAACGGAGAGAGTCTAGGGTTACTTTCTGATTTGACCGTACATATCTTTGGAATCCTGCCATCCTGGCGTTTTGGGCTTCTCCGCCGGGCTGTGTAGGCTGTCCACTAAGCTTCGAATACTCCCCATGGCAATTTCATAGGATTCTTGGTCTAGATTCATTAACTTTGACCTAAGCTGCAACCAGTCTGAAGAGCGGCGAGACAAGGCAGCAGCATCAAGGGCGTCCCTAAGAACACCGTCAAAATAAAACTGCACTTCATTTAGTTTTACTTTCTTTCCTGCTACCATACCGCCCCCTCAATGACTCATGAGTCGGCAGCGGCCGAGCAAAAAAAAGAATATTTTAGGGTATATCTTACCTACTTCGCTTTAAGACCTTAAAAAGCCATGCTAGGATGCCCCTAGCCTTATGCCTAGGAGCCAACCGGTGCGCGAAATCATGATCAAAAACAACCTAACGGGTAAAAAAGAAGTCCTAAAGCCACTCACACCTGGGCATGTAAAGATGTATGCCTGTGGAGTAACCCCTTATGACTCCTGCCACATAGGCCATGCCATGCAGGCCATATTTTTTGATGTGATGCGCAGGTTTATGGAGTTTGCCGGTTACCGCGTAACCTATGTAAGAAATTTCACCGACGTCGATGATAAAATCATCAATCGTTCAAAAGACCTTGGGATACTCCCTTTGGAGCTCTCGGAAAGAATCATTGCCGAAAGCCGATGCGACCTGGAAGGCCTCGGCGTCGCAAAGGCGCACCATGAGCCGAAGGTTTCTGAAATGATCCCTGAAATCATTGAAATGGTTCAAACTTTAATTGACAACCAGGCCGCTTACAGCACCAAAGATGGTGACGTTTATTATCGAGTCCGCCAAAAAGCGGACTATGGAAAACTCTCCAACCGTAAGACTGATGAATTGCGTTCCGGAGCTCGGGAGATTGTCCAGGGCAGCAAGGAAGACGAGCTAGATTTTGCTCTCTGGAAAGCCGATGACACCCCTGGTGCCTCTTGGAAAAGCCCTTGGGGTTTAGGGCGACCCGGTTGGCACATTGAATGCTCTGCCATGAGCAAAAGGTTTCTTGGTGACTCCTTTGATATTCACGGTGGAGGGAGAGACCTTATTTTTCCCCACCATGAAAACGAAATCGCCCAATCCGAGTCTGCAAACGGCAAACCTTACGCCAGCATTTGGATTCACAGTGGTCTTTTGACTTTAGAAAAACAAAAGATGTCCAAATCCCTTGGAAACTACATCTTAATTAATTCTTTTTTGAAGACTTGGCCCGGAGAGGTTCTTAGACTTTCCTATTTAAGCCATCATTATTCTTCTGACATCGACTTTTCCGAGAAGCTTTTTGCCCAAAATCGCAGGCGCCTTCTTTACTACTACGAAACCATCGCCGAGCTCCAAACGGCTTCTATCGGCGCAAATGGCGGAGAGTCTTTGAGCGGCTTTCATCCAGACGAGTTCCTCTCTGAGTTCCAACGGGTCATGTGCGATGATTTCAACACAGGTCAAGCCATAGCCGCCCTCAACGTGGCCATGAAAAAGGCTAAAGCGGTCTTACTTTCTAAAGACTCCCCCCTTCGCTCCAACTCAGCAAAATCCTATTTGGAAGCTTTTAAGCAAGTAGGGTCTGTGCTTGGCGTTTTAACGTCTGACCCCCTCGAATTTATCACCCAGCTAACGGATCTTGTCCTTCCCGAACTCAAAATTACACGCGAAGAGATCTCCCATCAGATTGATCTTCGCACGCGCGCCCGGGACGGCAAGGATTGGCAGCTTTCAGATAAAATTAGAACTGAGCTACAATCCAAAGGAATCCTACTGCGAGACCACCCCAAGGGAACGCTTTGGAGTATTGAGCCGCCTTCGGAGGTGTAATGCGAGCTTTAATTTATAACATTGCCGAATTAGTAACTCTTTCTCCGTTGGTTAAAGAAAATCGATTTACCCGCATTCAGGACGAAGATCTTGGGATCCTCAAAAAGGCTTGGCTCCTTATTGAAGACGGAAAAATCGCATCCTACGGAGATTCTCTACTCCCGAACTTGAAAAATACGATCTGCATGGATGCTAAAAATGGCGTCGTCATGCCGGGGCTTATCGATTCTCACACCCACCCCGTTTTTGCCGGTTCCAGGGCCCATGAGTTTTCAAAGCGACTCAGGGGGAAATCCTACAGCGACATTGCGCAAGAGGGCGGCGGAATCGCCTACAGCGTCGCGCAAACGCGACAAGCGACTGTAGAATCCCTGGCCCAAGACGCTGCTCAAAATATGAAGTCGATGCTGAGCCTTGGCGTTACCACGGTGGAAGCTAAGTCTGGCTATGGACTTACTGTCGAAAGCGAGCTTCACCAGTTGAGAGCCCTAAAACTTGCCTCGCAAATGACGCCTCAAAGAATCATTTCCACCTGCTTAGCGCTTCATGCCATACCTAAAGAGTCAAAAGGCGAACGGGATTTTATCCAGGAAATGACCACGAATCTCCTACCTCAAGTAGCCCTCGAGGGACTCGCTTCCTTTGTCGACGCCTTTGTCGAAAAAGATTATTTTTCAGCACAAGAAGCAAAGACATGGTTTTTAGAGGCCAAAAAGTTAGGCCTCGGCACAAGACTTCACGCCGATGAATTCAGCAACTGCGAAGGAGCAGCTCTTGCTGCGTCCCTAGGTGCCGCCTCGGCAGATCATTTGCAATTTGCCTCCGACGACGGCCTGCGAAAGATGGCAGAAGCCCAGGTGGTCGCAACCCTACTACCAGGCACCTCGCTTTACACGGGCATTCCTTTTGCGAATGGCAGAAATATGGCTGATTTAGGCTGTGCAGTAGCCATAGCTTCGGATTTTAATCCTGGCTCGTCACCCTTTGATAATCTTCGCTTCTTAGCCGCCATGGCCGGGGTGCATTCGAAATTAACCCCCGCCGAAATCATCGCTGGCATAACCCTTGTAGCAGCCAAAGCACTCGGCCTCCAATCTGAAGTGGGAGCCTTAGAACCTGGCTTTGCAGCAGACTTAGGGATGTACTCAAGCACAAGCATTGAGGAA
>CAXNGG010000127.1:0-5234 GCA_964201885.1 Oligoflexales bacterium | reverse complement strand
CATTGGCAAGGTATTCCGAGGCAAGCACGGGAGATCGGCCTGGGGGGAGGTTATAGTGATTGGGAAGTTGATGGGGAGGGCTTTCTTATTTTTGCGTCCGAAACGCATGCGAAATGTAGATCAGAAGTTTCATGACGGACCAGCCAAGTTCGTGCAGGGTCTTGTTTTCGTTCTATTTGGAGTGGCAGCTGTTCGCGCCGTATTCGTGCATGTCTATCCGGCGGGAGAAGAGCATTTAGAGGCGATTGCCAGCAAGCAATACCACAAACCGATTGAACTTGGAAACTATCGTGGAACCATCTATGACCGCCGACACATCCCCCTTGCCATTTCGACCAAGGTACCGTCTCTTGCCATTAATCCTAAGCTTTTTGACCCAAGCCCTAAGGATCTCAGTCATTTAGCTACTTTGCTTGGTATTCCAGTTACAAAACTCCAGGAACTGAATCATAAAAATAGTTATTTCTCTTGGCTTGCGCGGAAAATCGATCCCACGGTCTCGGAAAAGGTCTTAGCCTTAGGGCTTGCTGGGTTGTATCAGGTATCAGAATCTTCAAGGTACTACCCCTATGGGCCCTCTCTCGCCCATTTGCTTGGCAACTTAGGTCCCGAAGAATCGGGAGCCAGTGGCATTGAAAAACGATTAGAAAAAGATCTTGCTGGCTTAAAAAGTTCCATTGAACCTGTAAAAGATGGGCGGGGACAGTTGATCTTTCAAGACTCCCGAACAGCTTCCCCAGAAAAAAGTGGGCACAATGTCGAACTCACCATCGATGCGGCAATTCAAGACATTGTTTTTGACTCCCTCAAAAAGGGCGTCCTTGATGCGGAGGCGAAGGGGGGCTTTGCTATCGTTGTGGAACCCTATACTGGGGCTATCTTAGGTATGTCAAGTTGGCCCACCTATGACCCCAATCGTAAGCAAGAAATTGCTAGTGCCCCTCGTCATGCTGCGCTTTCTGACTTATTTGAGCCAGGGTCGGTTATGAAGCCCTTTGTGATTGCTCGCGCTCTGGATCAGAAGCTTACGACACCGGAAGAAAAGCATAACTGCGAAGGCTCTGGGGTTTTGCGTATTGGATCTAGCGCCTCCATTCGGGATGATCACCCAAAAGCAGTTATGACAACTTCTGAAGTAATCATTCACTCTTCCAACATCTGCACCTACAAAATAGCCCAAAGAATTGGCATGAAAGGGCTTTTTGATCTCTACAAAGAATTAGGCTTTGCTCCATTAGAGCCTGTACTCGACCTCCCTGAGTCCCAACGGGGGCGCTTGGCCAATTGGCAAAAATGGCTGCCTATCCGCTTTGCGAATCTTTCTTTTGGCCAGGGAATTTCTGTAACCGCGCTCGAAATTTTAAAAGGATACACTGCCTTCGCAAACGGCGGAAACGTCGTCTCACCTTATGTCATTAAGCGCATTTATAACGGCGACGGCAAGGATCTTTATCTTCACTCTGATGCCGACAGTCACCGAATGTTCTCTAAAGAGACGGTGAATTCCGTTCGTGGCATGCTTCAAAACGTTGTAAACGAGGGAACCGCGACCCGAGCAAAGAGTGACTTCTATACTTTTGGTGGCAAGACAGGCACATCAGAGAAGTATGATACCCAACTCAAAGACTATTCTCCCACCAAGCGAGTGGCAAGTTTTGTGGCGTTTGCTCCGGTATCTGACCCAAAACTGTTGGCCTTTGTCGTCATTGATGAGCCGGGATTAAAGCCCTACTACGGGGGCCGGTGGGCGGCACCTGTGCTTAAGGATATTGTGGAAAGAAGTTTGAAATATATGAGCATTCCTCCAGATAGAGAACCCCCAGTTTTGAGCCAGGGGAATCATAAAACACCACAAAAGGGATAGCTATGTATCCTAAGCAGCTTTCCTTTCAGGAAATTCAAAATCACTTTGAGACCATTGACCAGCTCCTTCTTTCGAGTGTCCTCTCCCTCGGGGGCATCGTGAGTGGCGTAACCATTGACTCGCGCGCCGTGAGACCCGGTTTTGCCTTTATCGCCGTTAAGGGTCATGCCCAAGATGGCCACAATTTTATAGAAGCGGCTTTAAAGTTGGGCTCCGTGCTGATCATTTGCGAACACCCTCAAGAGCGCTCTGTTCCCCATATGTGTGTTTCAAGCTCGCGTCTAGCATGGGCCTACCTTGAGGACTTAAGATATGGACACCCAGGTAGCAAACTCAAGGTTATTGGGGTTACGGGAACGAATGGCAAATCGTCCTCCGTTTGGATGATTTGCCACCTTTTAAACACCCTTGGGCAAAAAACCGCCATGATTGGGACTTTAGGGTCAAAACTAGCAGGTAGCCTCGAGCCCACCAACCACACCACGCCTGATCCGGATCAGTTATTTAAACTTCTGAGAGATGCGGTTTCCAGTGGGGCGAAATGTGTGGCGATGGAGGTTTCTAGCCAAGCCCTCGCCCACGGTAAGGTGTCTCCCTTGCGCTTTGCAGGTGCTGTCTTTACAAGCTTTTCTCGGGATCATTTAGACTTTCACCCCAGCATGGAGGATTACTTTGAGGCCAAGTGGGCTCTATTCTCTCTCGTATTGCCCGGTGGATTTAAACTCATGCACCAGGATATTGTCCATACAGCGCCTGTGAATAAGCAGCGTATAGACAGCGCAAATATGGAATTTTATGGTCTTTCTTCCAGCCTTTCTTCTAGCCTATACGGCTTCACCTATACACTCAACACACTCACCTTTCACACGAAAGATGTTACCTTAAAGGCTTCTACCCCTTATCTAGGGAGCCTTGCCAATACCAATCTCGTGGCCTCTATAATGGCTGTGAGCCATGTTTCTGGAAGTCCTATGTCTGAGATCATGTCCCATGTGTCATCACTTCCTCAGGTGCCCGGGCGATTTGAATTTGTTGGCAAGTCAAAATCTGGGGGCCTTGTATACACGGACTATGCCCATACCCCAGATGCTATTCAGAAAGCAGCTCTTGCTATTAAGGATGCCTATCCTGGAATGAAACTTCGAATTCTATTCGGATGTGGTGGAGATCGAGACAAGGGTAAACGCCCCCTCATGGGGTCTGCCGCCGCTAAAGAATGCGAAACCGTTTACTTGACTTCAGACAATCCCCGATCTGAAGAGCCCAAACAAATCATCGAAGACATTTATAAAGGCTGCCTTGAGGTGTCTTTAGGAGCTGAGATCATCCTAGAGGTTGACCGAGAAGAGGCCATCAGAAAGGCGGTTTCTTCTCTTAACAGCCTCTCGATTTTGATTATCGCCGGAAAGGGTCACGAAACCTACCAAATCATTAAGGATAAAAAACTTCCTTTTGATGATCGGGAAGTCGCTAAGAAATATCTGAATCCTTAATTAAATTTACAGCTTTGTGATAAAATATAAGAACCAGTTCTAATCATCAGGGGGCTTTTTGTTATATCAACTTCTCATCAGTTATTCTGACACCATCTCCGGGTTCAATGTTGTCAAATACATAACATTTCGAGCCATGCTTGCCCTTTTGACAGCCCTTGTTCTCAGTTTTATTTTTTCTCCCTGGTTTATTCGAAAAATGAAGGTTCGCCAATATGGGCAGGTTATTCGAACGGACGGACCCCAGTCTCATTTTTCTAAAAAAGGCACGCCCACCATGGGTGGCGGACTTATTCTTTTTGCGACGATTTTACCAAGTTTGATGTGGATGGACTGGTCGAACACTTTTTTATGGCTGATTTTAACAATTACAGCGTCTTATGGCGTCATCGGATTTATGGATGACTATTTAAAAATTTCTAAGAAAAACACCAAGGGTGTTAGTGGGAAACAAAAACTCTTTTGGCAATTTGCCGTCGGCTTTCTGGTTTGTTACTTTCATTACGAAATGAACCATAATGGGGTGGTGAATATACCGTTCTTTAAAGGCAACGGTTTTGACTTAGGTCCTTGGTATGTTCCTTTTTCCGCCCTCGTCATTGTCGGCGCATCCAACGCGGTAAATTTAACGGATGGACTCGACGGACTTGCCATTGGTCCGGTCATGATCAATGCGGCAGTTTTTGCTGTGTTGGCCTATGTAGCAGGGCATGCGACCATTTCAGAGTACCTAAAGTACCACCGCGTTGTCGGAGCTGGGGAATTGTCTATTTTTGCTTGCTCTCTACTTGGGGCGGGGCTTGGATTTCTGTGGTACAACACTTACCCTGCACAAGTCTTTATGGGTGACGTCGGAAGCCTACCCCTTGGAGGGGCCCTAGGAGCTCTGGCCGTCTTTACTCGCCACGAACTCTTGCTCGTCGTCGTAGGAGGAATCTTTGTTTTGGAAGCAGTTTCGGTGATCACTCAGGTTTTCTCCTTTAAACTCACTGGGAAGCGAATTTTTAAAATGGCTCCTATTCACCATCATTTTGAGCTTAAAGGCTGGCCAGAACCCAAAGTTATCGTGAGATTTTGGATCATCTCCATCGTTCTTGGAATGATCGCCTTGATCAACTTGAAGCTTCGCTGAAGGAACCTAAAATTTGGCGTCTGAATTCTGGACAGCGAAGCCTTAGGACAGCGAAGCCTTAGGAGAAATTCGCCATCGGATGTGTCGAAGTAGGGGGTTTGTATGACGTATCTGGTCGTGGGCATGGGAAAATCGGGAACCTCGGCGGTTCGCCTCTTAAAATCCAGGGGTCATGACGTTCATGCCTTTGATGATCTAAAAACCTCCATGCCCGATGATTTGTTAGATGTAACTCTTTTTACCAAAGAGGTGGCTCACTTTTCCTATGAGGGACTCGTCGCAAGTCCTGGCCTGCCCCATGGTCACTGGGTCCTTAATCGCGCCCGTGAGCGGCGCATTCCGATTCTTTCAGAATTGGATCTTGCCCTCCAAGGCTACCAAGGGAAGGTCATTGCCGTTACTGGAACCAATGGCAAGTCCACCACTTCTTCTGTCGTCTATCACCTACTTCGTCAACTTGGAAAACAGGTTGCCTTTGGGGGAAATATTGGAACGGCTCTTTCTGAACTCGCCCTTTCCGGACTGCCTGAGCATTTGGTTTTGGAGGTTTCCTCCTATCAGGCTCAAGGTTCCTTTCTTATGGCACCGTCGGTCACTGTCTTTTGCAACTTTTCTTCCGACCATTTAGACATGCACGGCACCATCGAAGAGTATTTTAAAGCTAAAATGCGGCTCGTAGACCAAACCCTTCCGGATGGTCACTTCATTACAGAATCCCATGTGCTGCAATGGATGAAGTCTCAGG
>CAXNGG010000126.1:0-5309 GCA_964201885.1 Oligoflexales bacterium | reverse complement strand
TAAAACATTGGCCGCCTGCTCTCCTCCCATCACACTAATTCGGGCTTCCGGCCACATAAATAGAAAGTCAGGATCATAGGCTCGACCACACATGCCGTAATTTCCAGCGCCAAAGGAGCCACCGACAATGAGAGTGATTTTAGGAACGTTAGCGTTGGCGACCGCATGGACCAATTTGGCACCATCTTTAGCAATGCCCCCATGCTCATATTTCTTACCGACCATAAATCCCGTTATGTTTTGCAAGAACAAAAGAGGAATATTTTCCTGACAACAAAGTTCAATAAAGTGGGTTCCCTTCAAGGCGCTTTCTGAGAAAAGCACGCCGTTGTTGGCAATAATCCCAACGGGTATCCCTTCGATATGGGCAAATCCACAAACCAAAGTCGTGCCGTAGTTTTTCTTAAATTCAAAAAGTTCCGAACGATCCACAAGCCTTGCTATGATCTCCCTGATGTCGATAAATTTTTTAATATCGGTCGGCAATAGTCCGATAATATCTTCTTCAGAGTAAGCAGGAATTTCTGGAGATTTAAGCTTCACAGGGGCCCTATCAGGCTCGCCCAAATAACTGATAATTTCCCTTACAATGCCGATGGCATGGGCATCGTTTTCAGCCAAATGGTCAGCAACCCCTGAAATTGAGGTGTGCACCATGGCACCTCCGAGCTCTTCAGCGGAAACCTCTTCACCGGTAGCAGCTTTTACAAGGGGAGGACCAGCCAAGAAAATAGTTCCGGTTCCTTTGACAATCACCGACTGATCTGACATCGCTGGAATGTAAGCGCCACCTGCCGTACAAAAGCCGTGTACCGAGGAGATTTGCTGGATGCCTAAGCTCGACATTCTAGCTTGATTAAAAAAGATTCTTCCAAAATGGTCCCGGTCCGGAAATACTTCGTCTTGTCGCGGTAAAAAAGCGCCTCCAGAGTCCACTAAGTAGATACAGGGGAGGTGATTTTTTTGAGCGATCTCTTGGGCTCTTAAATGCTTTTTAACGGTAATGGGATAATAGGTCCCCCCTTTTACGGTTTGATCATTGGCGACAATCATACAAGTGCGGTTGCTGACACGGCCTAAACCGGTCACGATCCCGCCGCTAGGAACTTGGTCTTCATAAAGATCATGGCCTGCGAGAGCGGAAAGCTCTAAGAAAAAGCTACCAGGGTCGATGAGTTTAGCGATGCGCTCGCGAGCAGTGAGCTTTCCTTTGGCATGCTGGGTTTCTTTTGCTTTAAGGCCACCCCCTTCTCGAGACGCGTCCAAGGCCTGACTTAACTTGCGAATCGAATGCAAATGAAAATTTTGATTAGAAAGGAACTCTTCGGACTCTTTGGATACTAAACTTGCTATTTTCATGCAATGACCTATTGAGATTTAAAGGGTTGAAAATCTTTCCATGTTCGAAGCGTTGAGCCTTCATTTTCTATCATTTGGTTTAATACGGCTAAAGTCACTTTGGCATCTCCAATGGATCTGTGGCGAGCTTCAAAGGTCAGGCCATAGTGCTCCGCCAAAGTGTCTAAGTTCTTACGTTCAAGATCAGGAAGCAGCTCTCTTGCGAGCTTTAAGGTACAAATACAAGGCCACTCAAAATCAAGGCCCATCCGGCTGCAGGCAGACTTTAAAAAGCCGATATCGAAGTCCGCATTGTGGGCCACCAAAACGCTGTTTTCGATAAAACTTAAAAATCCTGGTAACTCCTCATGGAAATCAGGTTTGCCTTCGATCATTTCAGGGGTGATGCCGGTGAGCTTTTGAATTTGTTCCGAAAGAATGACCTGGGACGAGCAAAGACTCCAATGTTCACCGATGATTTCCCCGCCGCGAACTCTTAAAGCAGCGAATTCTATAATACGGTCGCGATCATAATCCAATCCGGTGGTTTCAAAGTCGAAAATAACTAAGTCTTGGTCTTCTAGGATTTTTTGGTCAGGGCGAAGGCTGTATCGCAGGGAACGTCTGAGATTGAGCTCTTCGATTTCGGTTCGCTCTTCCGGCGGTGGAAAGAGAACCCTCGAAAACATCGAAGTAGCCAGACTTCCTTGCATAATGAAATTCCCTCTTTAGATCAGAGGGTTTTACCGAAAAATCAAGCCGCTTACCACAGCATTTAGCCCTGCCTCTCAATAAAAGAACACTTAACCGCCACCGCCGTCTCAAAGGTGTAAAAACCTTGCAGGCTTTTAACTCCTTCGTCTGACTAAAGAACAGCCTTTTTAAACCGGCCCCTTTGCGCTAACCCAATCAAAACGGCGAGGCCTCCGAGCAAGAACCAAAGGGGCCACGTTCCAAAGGTCTTTAAAACATAAGCTGCCCCAATGATCGGCAGTAGAAGTAGTCGGACGGCAGTTTTAAGGACACTGTGGGCCCCCACAAATTCGGCCATGCTCTCGCCATTTTTGTAATACCAACCCACGAAAGTCTTTCCGACTCTGGACTTTAGAAGGTAGGCATCCCTGAGCCACCTTAAGTGATCAATATAGGGATGTATCCTGGAGCCATAAGCTACCGAGGCCACAAAACACGTAGGTGTTCCATAGCCCGCCGGTTTTTCGCCGCTTTTATCAGCAAAAGTAGCATCCAATATAGGCTCCCCCGTCGTGCACAAGCTTCGCTTAAGGCCTCGTTCATACTGCAAAAAGGCTATGTAAGTCGAATCCGGCTTTAAGTCATTGATCAAAACTCCCCTAGCACTAGGACTGGCTGCACCAAACTTAATGGTGCCGCCAGAAGCCGCTGCTTTGGCAGTCATTGCATCGACCCCTAAAAAACTACCCGAATCGCAGGTCATGCAATTCGAGGCGTTAGGATCGAGGGTACAGTTTCCCCCTGCGGCGTCTGCGGTAGCCCCATCAAGATTGGCAATAAAAGACTCATTGGCAAAGTCAATGTTTTGCCCGCCCTCTTTAAGGACCAGAGTGATATAAACTTTAGGAGCTGTTCGTGAAACACTATCCGTATAAGTCACTTCAGAAGCCGGCGCCCAAGTGATTTTTAACCCGCGATTAAAGCCTGTAATGGAGGTGATTTCTGGGACTCCGTTGGGAGCAGCAAAAACTCGAGTTGCTTGGAATGCAGTAGAGTTCTCTTTTTTGTCAGCATAGGGATCTGTAGGTTTTGAAGCATTATATTTGTAAAAAGCGGCGACAAATTTTTTCGTCACTGCCTGCTCTAATGTGTCTCCGCCAGTAACATCTGGATTTTTATAAATGGTGACTCTGTACTCAATATCAAAACTCGTAGCGGTCTCATTTGACTTAGTCGGGGTCATATTGACCGAGTCCCAATAGAAATATTGATAGGTACTTGAGCTGTCGCCTGCCCCTCGAGTCATTCTGATGGGATTCGCATCATTTTCAAAAAAGATTTTCAGATTGTTTTTTAATTCACTTATATCAGCGGAAGGTTTTACCTCGCCCTCTGAAACCCCAGTGACATTGATGACAAGAGACACCGAAGAGTAGTCCCTGCTAACTTCCCCGCCGGTAATCGTTGTAGTGGCCATGGCCCGACTGGAAAGGAACAAAACCAGGAAGAGTTTTAAAATATGAGTCACGTGCTGAGGCCCCCTAAGGATCGTGTATTTAAGTGCAAATCCCCAATGAAATCATACATGGAGACCACTAAAGGTTCAAGGCGTTGACCTGTGGGGTCAAGGAAGGTGCCCTGTGTGCGTCTTAGGGCTTTGAGTAAAATACTAGAAATCCTCCAGGTTTTGGCCGCTTGCGTCTATAACGCGTCTTGGTAAATCAGGTGTTTGAGGCTCCGCCTATTTAAGTAGCAGTCCCCTCTTGGAGGTGTTAGGCGGCATGTTTTTCGTGAAGGTCTCGTGAGGACGGCGATGAAAATGCTGGCATCCCCCCTTGGGACTGTGGTATAGAGATTCCTCTTGAAGGGGACACCTCAGCCTCATCGAGATTTCAGGCAGTTACGACCTGTCTGAAAGCGGCGTTTTATGTGGTAAAAAATTTATTTCATCGAAACCTAGGAGTTTCTATACATGGTTACTATCAGACTTGCACGCAAAGGCAGAATTCACGCTCCCTTTTATCATGTAGTTGTTACAGATAAGAGATCTGGACGAGACGGACGATTTATCGAGAAGGTTGGTTATTATGATCCAGCTCTCGCGCAATCCACAATCGTTCTTAAAGCAGACCGCATTCAACACTGGTTTAGCAAAGGCGCTCAACTTTCTGAGACCGTTGAGAAACTCGCAAAAATCCAAAAGATTTCCCTGTCCCGAGAAATTACTAAGTAATTGAAGGTCAGGAGCTCACTTAAATCAACATTTGCATAGAACTTTTAGAGTCTGAAGAAGAGTCTGAAGAAGAGTCTAAAGTAGAGGTTGAAGCAAGTAGCCACCTATTTATCCATCCCGAGTCTGGTAAAACCTACTCGGGATTTTTTTAAATCACCTCCATGTTCGGAAAGAATGAACCTGATGTCCTCTAAGAAATATATCCAACTGGGAAAAGTAGGAAAAGCTCACGGTCTAAAAGGGGCATTTTTTGTATCTGGTCGTGATGAGGGGTTTCCCGAGGTGGATAAAATCTACATAGGATCCCATCCCGAGTCCGGGCGTTTTCTTGCGGTTAGAGCCGTCAAGTGGCAGAGTGAAAGATCGATTCTAGAAGTCGACTCCATCGTCGCCCGCGAAAGCGCTGAAGCGCTACTGCATCAAGACATTTGGATTGAAAGAGCCCAGCTCCCTCTCGAGGATGACGAGTGTCTTTGGATTGATTTGGAAGGGTCCGTGGTTTTTACAAGTGATCAACACCCATTGGGCCAGATTTCAGAGGTCGCTAACTATGGGGCGAGTGATATAGTGGAAATTGTAAAGGATAAAAAACGCCTGTCACTTCCTCTCATCGAAGACTACTTTAAATTTCCCCTTAACCCTGAGCGCCTAGAAGTGAAACAAGACTTAGACTTTTTTACAGATCTTTGGGAGGAGAACCATGAAACCTAGGTTTCAGTTTGTTACGGTTCACCCCGAGTTTATCGAAAGCTACTTCAAGTTTGGTGTGTTTCAAGCTGCTCTGAAGAAAGATTTGGCTCATTTCAAAGCCATTGACCTTCGTGACTATGCGGTGGATAAGCATGGAAGTGTAGATGACCATCCCTATGGTGGTGGTGACGGTATGGTGCTTAGGCCTGAACCCCTGCGAGATGCCGTAACCGCTTTTCCCACCGATCGCGTGATAGCCCTGACTCCGACAGGGGCTCCTTGGAGTCAAGAACAAGCCTTAAAATTTGCCAGCGAGGGGGAGAGCTTGACGTTCGTTTGTGGGCGATTTGGTGGA
>CAXNGG010000125.1:0-5317 GCA_964201885.1 Oligoflexales bacterium | reverse complement strand
CAACTTTTCTACTAACCCTAAGTCTTTAAAAACTGCTGAAACTATACCCAGATGATCTAGGCTGAAAGCTTCAGAGTCGCCGCTCACGTTATTGGTCATAGAAACCACCCATTTTAAAATTAGCTATAATTTTCAATGGGTTGTATTTTATCAGCCTTAATTAAATAGACGAATCGTTTTTTCGCGGGAATGTGGGTTGAACGACGCCTGATTAAATTTTGTGTGGACAGGAGATTTTATGAAGTTAGGTGTTGTTGGTGGCATGATGGCCTTAGTTTTGTTTGCAGGGGCGTGCAGACAAGGAGCAATGAATGACAGTGAAGCGAAAAACGTTACAGGGTCTCTAGATGGTACAGCAAGGTGGGCGAAATTGCCAAATGGGGACAATAACATTGGAGGAGTTTCCGGGGCCTTTAGAGAACTGAATCCAGGATATGCTCTAATTTCAGACGGATATTCCCCCAACTGAAATGAATTAGATAGGCAGCATGTTATTGAATTTATTGAGATAATATTTTTCAGAAAAATGCGTTTACTGGGTACACTGCCCAGGCGGGGTTAGGTCGATTTTGAGGGCTCTTAGAATTTTAGTTTGGCGGACATCTGGTTTAGGAAGAACTGTTAGCTCTTGCCCAGCAACCGTATACTTTAATAGACAGATTCTTGAGAGTGCGGATAGTGTGCTCTCAATGGTTTCGCATATTTGGAAAGTGCGCTGGAATCTTAGAAGAATGTTACGATGGTGGCTTTGTTTTTGAATATGGAAAAGATTATTTATCAACTAAAAACCCTAAGCCAGTAAGTTTTAATATGCCGATAACTACTATCCGCTATGAGAGCAAGACCCTATTTCCATTTTTTGATGGGCTGATTCCTGAGGGCTGGCTGCTAAATATCACGACAAAAAATTGGAAAATTGACTCGCGAGATCGCATGGAAATTCTACTTAAGGTATGCGGTGACTGCATTGGTTCGGTTCATGTTGAGCCATATTTTGATGATGGGATTCACCCGTGAGAATAATTAAATGTTTAGTTTGTACTGAATATTCAGAAACAACGGCGTATCATCCGCGCTGCGCCAAGGAGTTGTTTGATTCGGCGACTCCCGTATCAATCGATTTTTTTCCGAAAGATGTTGAAGAATTGGCGAAAAATCTTGTAAATAGCCATTTTGCCGTGCCAGGTGTGCAGCGTAAGTTGTCGTTGGGGCTCGAAAAGTCTTTAGATAATACACACAGACTTACTGTCGTTGGAGTGCTAGGTGGGACTCATATTCTCAAACCGCCTTCACCAGAGTATCCCGAAATGCCAGAGCTTGAGCATATCACCATGCTCCTTGCTCGCTTAAGTGGAATTAAAGTTGCGCCTTGTGGTTTAATTTCGATGAAAGATGGTTCGCTAGCATATATTGTTCGTAGATTTGATCGCTATGGGCGAAACAAAAAACTTGCAGTTGAGGACTTATGTCAGCTTTCGGAGCTTCCTTCCGAAAGTAAATACAAGGGCTCGTGCGAAAAAGCTGGTAAAGTTATTCGTCGGTTTTCGCACAACCCAGGAGACGACGCTCTGCGCTTTTTGGAATTGGCGGTGTTCTCTTTTTTGGTGGGCAATTCTGATATGCACCTAAAAAACTATTCGCTTTTGGAGTCAAAGGTTGGGGTAGTTGGTATGAGTCCTGCCTACGATCTGCTTGCAACGCAGTTGTTGCTTTCCGACCCAGAGGAGTCGGCAATAACGATCAACGGAAAGAAAGCGCATCTTAAAAAATCGGATTTTTTGGCGCTTGGAAAGTCTCTGTTGCTGCCCGACATTGTTACGGAGTCCTGTATTGAGCGACAATTAAACATGATAGAGAAATGGCAGCAATTGGTCCGTAGGAGTTTTCTATCGGAGGTCAAACAGGCGGCTTTTTCTGAGCTCATTAACGAACGTGGTTCTCGTTTTAGAAGGTGAAGTTTGCAGGATAAATAACCTATTTTCGCAAACAAAAGCCCGCACAGTCCCCGCCCGAATTTGCCGTCTAAACCCCTCACCACCCCGTAAAATCCTCGTTTCCCCAAAGGTAGACTGATTCATATTCTACAAAACCGCCATTTTTTAACCCCCCGATTCCTGCACTCACTAGGCCTAAATTCACGAGTCTTCATCTCAGAAGAATTTTTGAGGTGGGCCACGTGTTGGGCCAAGCTGACGAGCGTATGCCAGTTCGACTGAGCGGCCTCTATTTTAGAAATCTAATGGTTTCAAGGGCAGATCTTGTAAGAAAGTTTCATTCTTAAATTTTTTAATTCGAATCCTAAAATGAGACGGGCAAGATTAAGAAAATCTCACTCACTTCCTTGGCTTTTGCAATTCATTTAGCTGAAGTGAAATCTTTTCTAAGTTGTCTTTAACCGTGGATTTTAAATCAGCTGCCGGAAAGTCAGCAAGGGCAGTTTCTAAATATTTCTTAGCTTCCGTAAGATAGGATTTTCTTGTTTCGACATCTGAAACGAGGAGCGAGTTCTGATAGGCTGCAGCAGCTTTTCGGCGAAGTTCTTGAGCCGCAGTGTTGGAGGTCGTCTTTAACTGGGACTGGGCCTCTGGGAACTCGGGGGAGTTAGCTGGGACTCTCGCCAACATGGCGGCGGATTCTTTAAAGTTTCCTACCAAGGAGAGCTCGCGAGCTTTATTGACTGAAGGAGCTTCCAAAGCGGTCGGGAGGGCATTGGTTTCGGAGCCTTTGGCTGACGCTTCTTCTGCCGTGCCAGCTGGCACTTGATCTTCAGACGTCTCCATGGCTGCGGCTGCTGGAACGGCGGAGATATCTTCCTCTTTTTGCGTGACTGCTCCCCTCAAAGCGCCCGTCTTCAACCAAGAGTCTATCTTCTGTTGATTCCTATCGCTACCACTTCGAGCTTGTTGCAGTTTTTTAATCTGCTGTGTTTTGAATTCCTGAGTGGCATCGCTTTCGACGATGGCTAAAATAGCAAAATGGTGAATGTCGAACGATTTTAAGAAGGGATTTGTCGAAAGTTCTTCGCCTAAATTTATCTCATAATCGGAACTCATGGACTCAAGGACTCGGGTTTCGTTTTGACCGAGCTGGTCGTTATACATGGCCGATTTGCCTTCTTCAGGGGATTTTGTTTGGGCAATGGAATTGGATGTGTGGGCCAAAATGGAGAGTGCTAAAATAGCCTTTTGCATTTCGGTCTGGCTTTCAGTTCCCGAAATGGCTGCTAGTACTTCGTCCTGAAAGATGGAAAACTCAATGGTTTGAAGGGTAGAGGTTTTTGAGACGGACTCTGCAAACTGAACAAGATAGGTGTAGAGATTGTCGTTTAATCCTTGAAGAACCTTATCCATGTTGCTGGAAGGCGCGGCCTTTTTGTTACGAGCTGCTGGTTTAGAGGCTTTAGGATTTGCAGCTGCTGGCGCTTTAGAAGTACTGACAATGGGCTTTTCTGGCTCAGGAGTAGGCGACGATACGCAGGCATAGGAAACAAATATTAAGACCAGACTCAGCTTACCCATTTTCATACCTCATACAATTCAAAAGATCATAGATGATTATACATTAGGTTTTCTTAGAACATGAAGCCCAAATTGATCAAGTAGCGCGTGTCTGGGCGAGGCTTAGGACCTGAGGCGATATCTTTGCCATACCTTGCTAAATCTATGGTCATGCCGCTTCCTAGGGTCATAGTCCCTCCTACTGAAAATGAGGTTTGGTTCATTCCTAACTTGAAACGAAACGGACTAGCGGCCAAAGGATTTCCAAGAAAGAACTCCATCCCGGCGTGGAGCATGCGGTCGAAGGGGATGTCAGAAAGGCCGTAGTTTTTGGAGCCTGAGGCAAAATATAAATTGTGAACATCAACAGCGAGGCGCGTTGATAGGGTCTTTGAAAATCGTGGCGTAATGGAAAAGCCAAGGCGAATATCGGTAGGGTCGACGGCTCGTGGGTCATCGGCCGAGATGTTGCCCTTGAATGCGGTGCCGCACACGGTCTCACGTGTTTCATTAAATGGGTTCAGGTAGTTATCCATGCAGCCCGTGGGAAGGTTGAATATGGCAATGCCGACGGTGGGAAACCAAAAGTCGGGATACGTATAGAGTCCCCCAAGGTCGATGGCGAGCCCTTTCGTATTGGAGCCCTTGGGTTTGAGATTGTCCTCAAAGCCAGATTTAGTGGTTAGCTGAGATAGCGGGGTTTTGGTGTTCAGTGAGAAACGTGAGGCTATATACCTAAACTGAAGGGCAAAGCTGGCCCTGTTTGATTTGTCAGCAAAGGCAAAGTTAATCAGTCCTGCCGTATCTGAGAGTATATTCGAGCGAACGTTAGTGGTGCCGTCAATCTTTCCCGTAATGTCTTCTGAGTCCACTTGCATTTGGCTGGTGGTGTGGTTGTAAATAGCGACTCCCACAGGATTGCTCGGGTTTTGACTAAAGACTCCGATAAGCTCGGTACCGCTAGCTACCCAGACAGGCCTTTCGCCATTAGAGTCATTTAAGGCATCTGTGATGATTTCAAAGCGTTTTGAATTGGAAGACAATTTTGAGATGTTTGCGGCAACTTTTTTATTGTTAGCCCCAAAAGTGATATTTGGTGTGCGGTAAAGGGGAACTCGCTCTTTGCTGCGTGCCTTTTTTGTTCTGACGATGCCTGCGGGATTGGTCCAGAATGCGGAGTCATCGTTGGCAACCGAAGTATAGGCTCCTCCCATAGACATTGATGCCGGATGGTCCCAGACATTAGGGACTTCCGCAGATAAACCTTTCAGGTTTATAGCTGCCAATCCCCAAAATGCTAAAACGAATTTCATGATTCCCCCATGGGCCACTCATCGGAGGGAGAGAGAGGCAAAAGAGGGGAAAAAACTGCCGGCTTGGGAGAAGCTTCAGATATGATGGGTAAAACAAGAATTCAGGCAGGACTTTGGGAAGGCCGTGCTGGCCCAGGAGGGCCGGGGAGCCTTTTTAATATTAGGCAGAGCTTCAAGGGCTGAAACAGTAAGTCGAAATCTTACGCAAACTTGATCATCCGTCTTGTAACTGCCTGCAATCACTTGGCGCCAACTGGGGTAAAACTGGATAGAAACCTATCAGATAAACAGATTGACCCATTTTGATATTCTAGAAACCATCCATGTTTTTTCTGCATGCCTTTGCGGAAAATAAATCTCAAAAGAGGAAAAAAAACTTGACGGTAAAAATATACATAGGTATGGTTGCCGTCAGTTGCAGTTTTCAATCGAATTTTTTATGTCAATCTACCAATCGAGCCAGTAAAAAAGTAATGCAACCTAAGATCTAAACGCTTCTGAAATGCT
>CAXNGG010000124.1:0-5422 GCA_964201885.1 Oligoflexales bacterium | reverse complement strand
CGACTTTTTTGGATTTTTCCAATTTCTCTTTGTGTTTAACGGAGTAACGTGTCCAAGGTGAAAGCTCTAAACGACGTTTTGGGATAGGCTCTCCTGTCCCCTCGCAAAGGCCGAATTCCCCGTTGCCTATTTTGGCGATGGCATGTTCAATTTCTGCAAGCTGCTGGTTGTCTCTATCGAGAAGGCGCAAAGATAAGTTCTGCTCAACAGTTGCTGCCGCTAAATCCACTTCGTCCATCATTTCGTTGGAATCCAATTGAATGGTTCCCGCGTTAAGGGTCGACTTCGTTTTTTCCAATAACTTGTCTTTTTCATCTACTAAAACTTTTAAGAATGAAATGAGTTCTTCTTTTGTAAAAAACTCGTTTTCAGCGATATCAAAGTCAGTAGAATCAAATTCTTTTTTGTTACCCATGGCAAACTCCAAAAAGGCTATATTTCCCCGACCCTTACTCGGTCTTGCTTAGGCTTAAAAGCGCTAGCAGAGGGACTCAAGATTATATCTCTAGGGTAAAGTTAATACAAGCGCCAAAGGGGGGGGGTGAGAGAGGTCGTCTAGAAAGACACTTCTCCAATGATAACAGCTGGTTATTTCAGAATCCCCCATGCTTTGGGATCCGGCATTTAGAAAATCATCCCATGATTCCAACCCTGAATTTACAGCTTTTCGTGCAATAAAAGGGCTGGATCTAGCGCTGTTCTTAAAGATTTTTTGAGTAAAAAGAAAAGATTTTGGGCGTTCATTCACGCTCTGCGACGAGATCATCAAAGAAAAAAAGCCTCAATTTATGAGGCTAGGAACCATCTAATGTGCCGGCAAATCAAACAATCCGCGGGGCTTCGCATGGTTCTGGGGGCGTAACATTTCTTTGAGCTCTGCCAGTTGATTTAAAGCCTGAAGGGGAGTCATGCGATTGAGATTTAAGCTCTCCAGTTTTGAGATGAGCTCTGACATCGAATCCTCTAAGTCGCCTTCTGGTGCCGCAAAACCTTGGGGTTCATTTTTATCTAAGCTAGCTGATGGTGCAGGGTTTAAGGATTTTTCAATGGGTTCTGAGGCGCGAACAGGTGTTTCCATGAGAGGAAATTGGCTGGCAGTTTTAGACTCACTTTTAGACTCACTTTGAGACGAGGTCTCTAAAAACAACTTGGCACTGTTTAGCACATGTTCTGGCATTCCTGCTAACTTGGCAACTTCAATACCAAAGGAGCTTTCGCTGGCACCAGGGATTAATCTGTGGGTGAAGTGAATTCCAGAGTTCGTTTGTTCGACTTCTGTTTTCACAAGACTTACCCCAGATAACTGTCCTGCTACCGGCACTAACTCGTGGTAATGGGTCGCGAACAAACACCAAGATTGTAGCCGCTTAGCAATATCCTCTAGAATAGCAGATGCGATAGCCAGACCATCTTGGGTTGAAGTGCCCCGTCCTACTTCATCTAAGATGACAAGGCTTTTTTCGGTTGCTTGCCTTAGAATCAAACTGGCTTCATTCATCTCTACCATAAACGTAGATTGTCCACTGGCTAGGTCATCGCTTGCGCCGACGCGTGTAAAAATCTGATCAAAGACTGGCAAATGTGCCTTTACAGCAGGGACGAATGCCCCGATTTGACAGAGGATAGCGGATACGGCAACTTGCCGCATGACGGTAGATTTTCCGGCCATGTTCGGGCCCGTGATCAAGAGCAGTTTCTTGTCTGGAGTGAGTTCAATGTGATTCGGCACATACTTACTTCTTCCTAAAAAATGCTCCACCACCGGATGTCGACTGCCGGTGAGTAAAAGACCCGTTTTTGGATTAAGGGTAGGACGCACAAAGTCGTGCTTCAAAGCATGCCAGGCAAAACTTTGAATCAAATCTAATTCCCCAACAGCATCACCTAAGGCGTAGATCTCAGGCAAAAATGCAGTGAGCTCAGTCATTACATTTTCAAAAAGAACAGCTTCTCTTAAAATAGCCTGATCACGAGCACTGGCTAGGGTTTCATCGAGCTCTTTAAGTTCCATGGTTAAAAAACGCTCGCAGTTCACCATGGTCTGCCGTCTTATAAAGTGGGAAGGGACCTTTGAAAGATGGGATTTAGTGACTTCTATAAGGAGTCCAAAGCTCTGATGACTTTTGATCTTAAGACTCGTGATGCCGGTTTCAAGCTTGAGCTTTTCTTCGTAAGCAAGGATCGCCCCTTCACCACCTCGAGCAAGCATAACTTTTTCATCAAGCAGCCCGTCAAAACCAGATTTAAAAACGTCACTTCCCTGACCCATAAGTCCAGGCTCATCTTTTAGAAAAGAAAATAAAGTTTCAAAGGTTGGCCTAGTCTTTAAAATAGCTTCTGAAATCCCATTAAAAATAGGCGATGAACGAGGTATCGTTTTCTCGACAGCGAGGAGCCCGGAAAGCGTGCTTCTTACTTTTCCGAGTTCTATGGGAGACGCTCTTCTAGACTGAATTCGAGTTGCAATTCGACTTAAGTCGGCCGTCATTTTAAGATGACCTCGAAGTACCAGTAACTTCGTCTCTCCTTCTTTGAGGAGAATGTCGATGGCATCATGTCTTGCTTGAATGCTTTTCTCATTGGAAAAAGGATGGGAGAAGCTCCAACGAAGAAGACGCCCACCCATCGGTGTGAGGGTTGCATTGACGGTGCGAAAGAGACTTCCCTCCGACTGGCGGCGTCTAGCGGTCTCAAAAATTTCTAAGTCTCTGACAGCAATATCGCTTAAGGCCATGGAGTCTTTTTCTTTTAAAGGCCTCACCGTTAAAAACTGGTCGACGGGAGCTTTTAGGCTTTTGAGATAGACAAATAAAGCGCTCAGTAAAGCTTTTCCACCGGGAACTTCGCCGCAAGGCTGTGACTTGAGATTTTTATCGCCAAAAAGTTTAGAAATCGTGACATTTTGCTCGCCCTCGTCGCGAAGGGCTGCTTCAGGAAGGGGGCTAAACACTATTTTTTGATCGGAGTGCGACGCAGATAACATCTCTTTAAGTTTAGGTATCTGAAACCCTCTTGCTAGTATTTCCCTGGGGCGAAACAATGGAATTTCTTTTAACACGTCTTCTAGAGAACTAGTAGATCCGAGGCGAAGTTCCGAAGTGGAGACATCAGCAACTGCCATAGTCCATTCTTTTTGCTTAGGGTCTTGCCATAAAGCAAATATGTAATTTTGGGAGTCCGAAGAAAGGCCTTCCAGCTCATCGATGCAACCTGGAGTTAGGACGCGGACAATGTCTCGCGCGACAAGTCCTTTTGCGGTGCTAGGATC
Source organism: Oligoflexales bacterium (assembly GCA_964201885.1). Taxonomy (GTDB): domain Bacteria; phylum Bdellovibrionota_B; class Oligoflexia; order Oligoflexales; family CAIMVM01; genus CAIMVM01. The sequence continues at coordinate 2,154 of CAXNGG010000124.1, read as the reverse complement.
CTCAACTTGATCGGCAATGGCAATTTTATAGCCAAGACTTAATAACTTTAGCCAATACCCTTGAGCAGAATGGTGGGGAACCCCGCAAAAAAGAATCTTTTGTTTATCGCCACGCTCCCGTGACGTTATAATAATGTCTAGCTTCGGAGCGACTTCTTCGGCGTCATCTCCAAAGATTTCATAAAAATCACCCATTCTAAAAAAAAGAATGGCGTCCTCAGCTTTATTTTTTAAGTCATAAAACTGGCGCAACATCGGGGTCATCGCAGCGATTTCTTGCTCAGTTGGTCGTGCCACAAAGCTCTCCTTACCAGAGATTAAAGCGGACATTCTTCACATTAAACTGTGTCATTGCAAGACTTCTTTAAGGCCGGCCCCCACAGGTTAATATTTTCCAAAGTCTTCCGTGGGTTGTCCAAATTTCTGGCGGGACGCAGGGTTATAGATCCATGGCTCTAGATCGCATGAAGGCTAGAATCTTAATCTGAGCCCGCGGATAGACGGCCGCTAACTTCAAAAAAGTCCCGCCGCTGGTAAGGACATCGTCGATGAGTAGAAGGCGTTCTTCGCCAGGCTGAGCTACCCGTTTTAATAGGTCCTTATGCTGATTGATTCGTCGTTTTGAGGACTGCTTGCGAAAAGTTCGGCCGCAGGGTTCATAGCGCAGACCCTTGCCAAATTTTTGTGATAAGTAATGACCTAAAACGCGGGGTGGATTTGACTTCAATTGCAACCAGCTGGAGAGACTCTGAGGCGCACATACAATGGTTTCACACCACGTAACCACCTCGATCCATTCGTCTTCACAGCTCTTTAAGGCCTCCAATAGAGCGCTTTCAAAAACCGGAGATCCGGTCGCTTTATAAAGTATCAGCACTTTTTTTAAGGGCTCATCATAGCTAAAGAGTGTGATGACATCTGAGGAGAGACTAGGAATCTTTTTAAAAGACTCTAAGCAGTCCTGACACCAAACATCCATACTCCATCGAAATCGCTGACATCCTGGACAGTCCTGCATAAAAAATCAGCCTCCTCAGGCTGATTATATGGCGTGACTTTGATATGGCAAGTTTCGAAATAATAGGGGTTTTTCAAAGCCAGAATTTTAAGAAATGGCTACGGCGCTAGAATGTCAATCTTTACTTGTGGATATAAATTTTGAGTATAGAGCATCAATTGATCGATGGTAAAGTTACTAATTTTCCCTCGTAATATCTCACTAACTCTTGCCTCATCAATTTCTATTTTCTTAGCAAGATCACTTTGGGTTAACTCAGATTCACGGAGATATTTAGCGCTGATTTGGCATAGGTTATATTTCCGCCGGCATAGTCGAGATCCGATAGCTCATTTCGTAAGGCACTTGGGAATTTCTTGACGGTTTTTTTGTTCTTAGCTGTTTTATTGATACACCTCGGATGTCCTGGTCCGGCGCCGACCCGGTTGACGAATTTAACTATTTGTCCACTTGGAGTACAGAATTATGACCAAAGAAGTAGCAGAACCAAAAGTATCTCAGGCTCCCCGAAGGCATTCCCAGCAGTTTAAACTGGGCGTTGTAAAACGTTTTGAAGCTGGTGAATCTTTTAGCTCTGTATGCTATGCATACTCTTTATCAAGAGGACAGGCACATAACAGGTTAGCGCAATTGATTAAAAGTACTATTTCCGTCTCTTGTTAGAGGCATATCAAGGATTTTTTTTCTTCTTGCCATTTCACATAACAGGAGGGCACACATGCGTCCCGGTGATCGTGTTGAATGCCCTGGCGGTGTTCAAGCCATTCAAAGCCAATTACGGTTGCGGGTTCACGTCGGCGGAAAAAGTGCTCTGGAAACTAGTGGTCTCGGCCATTTCGTGTAAGGCAGGTCAGGTAAAACTCAAACTGAAGACTGCCTATAGTGATGGCACCTCACACCTTCTCTTCACACCAGGGGAGTTTGTAGAAAAGCTAAGTGCCATCATTCCTCCCCCAAAGTCCCATCTGGTAAAGAGGAGCGGGGTGTTTGCGCCGGGCTCACCTTGCCGCAAAAAAGTAGTTCTAAAGCCAGAAGAAAAAAAGGGCAGATCACCCAAAAATACCTGCACTGAGGACATTTCCCTTAAAAACTCCAGCTGGAGCAAAATACTCGCTAAAGTCTTTAGGATCGATGTG
>CAXNGG010000123.1:0-5540 GCA_964201885.1 Oligoflexales bacterium | reverse complement strand
TAACAAATTTCGAGGCACCGTCCATGGCTCCGTAAAAGTCAGACTCGCGTTCGATCTTGGTACGTCGACGTTTGGCTTCGTCTTTTTCAATCAGACCGGCGTTGAGTTCAGCATCAATAGCCATCTGCTTTCCAGGCATAGCGTCCAACGTAAATCGAGCGCCAACTTCCGCAACGCGGCCAGCACCCTTGGTGATTACCATAAAGTTGATGACAATCAAAATTGCGAAGATGACGATACCCACAAAATAGTTGCCACCTACTACGAAATTTCCAAACGACGTGACCACGGCACTTACTTCATCTTGGGGACCTGATAAGAGGATGGCTCTTGTCGTAGCCACGTTTAGTGATAGTCTGAAGAGCGTACTAATAAGCAAAATCGAGGGAAAGGTCGAAAATTCAAGAGGCTCTCGAATATAAACAGAGACGAGAAGAATCAAAACACTGACAGTCACTGACACAGATAGGAGTATATCTAGCAACAAAGGAGGCAGTGGAACGATCATCATAAACACGACCGCTAAGATGCCCACGGCAAGTTGGACATCTTTGCTCTTTAGCATAGTTAGCAGGTTGGTTTGATTGGTTGCAGACTGTGCCATTTAGGAAACCCTCCTTTCACCGAAGTTTCTTCCTTTAAGCCTAAACACATAGCGAATCACTTCCGAAACGGCCTTGTAGAGTCCCTCTGGGATCTCATCTCCAACCTCTAAAGTTTTATACATGGCTCTCGCCAGAGGCTTGTTCTCCACAATAGGAACATCTGGGGTTTTTGCGGTTTCTCGCATTTTAAGGGCTAGAAAATCGACTCCCTTGGCCACAATAATAGGGGCTCCCATACCTAGTTCATAATGAAGGGCCACCGCATAGTGAGTAGGATTGGTTATGACGACGGTGGCTTTCTTGGTCGCGGAAATCATTTTTCCAGCAATCATGTCTCGCCCCATTTTGCGCATTTTATTTTTGATTTGGGGGTCAACTTCTTTCTTTTTAAATTCTTCTTTTAGGTCTTGTTTGGTCATCATCATTTTATTTTCAAGACTCATCCACTGATAGAAATAGTCCGCCCCTGATATGACAAGCAGAGCTGCCCACACGGTCCAAAACAGATTCTTTATAATCTCGAGAAAGTAAACTAGCATTTCGGCTGGAGGTAAGTTGATAAGGCTTGGCAGGCGGTTAATCTGGTTTCTCAGTATGATCCAAGAAGCCGTTGCCACAACACACATTTTCACAATTCCCTTGAGGAGTTCGACGATATTTTGCATGCTCACAATACGAGCGAGTCCAGATATGGGGTTTATTTTTTCGAAACTGGGCTCTAGTTTGGTCCAAGAGAAATTAAGTTTTGTCTGGAGGAGTGTAGACATAATCGCAACTATAGACGGTATGAGACAAATGGGTAGGATGATCGTCAGACCAGATATCCAGATTTGACTAAAAATCACTGAGAAATTGAGTTCTGTAATTTCATGACTTGCGATGCGCCCAAAAAAAAGCATAAAAATGCCGCGTATTTGGTCAAATAACCATGACGAATTTAGGACTAGAAAGGCAAAAACACTAATGAGGGCCAGGGTGCTAGTCAGATCCTTCGACATCGCCACATCACCGCGTTCGCGGAAGTCTTCGCGACGCTCGTCGGAAGCCTCTTCGGTTTTGTCTTGTTGATCTTGGTCTTCAGCCACTAGTTACCCCTTGGGGCTAAAAGATGAATCGACGTAAAGATAGTGTTGGCCTGTTGTTCAAAGTTGCCTTTTAACCAAGTGGAATAAAAGCTCATGGTTCCAATGTAGAGAAGAAGCCCAACCATGAAGTTGACTGCAAAGCTTAAGGAAAACACGTTGAGTGCTGGTACAGCCCTAGCCATAAAACCCAAGGCGGCCGTACTAAACAGAAGTGCCACTGTAATGGGGGCCGCGATTTGAATGGCAGAATGGAACATGGCTCCGCTCATCTGAATCATGGAAGTGGCAAGTTCTGGATTAAGTGAAAATCCCCCGGGAGGTATAACTTTAAAGGTTTCTATGATTCCCATGATAAAGACATGGTGCAGGTTCAAGGAGAAAAATATCAGTATGTATACGGTTCTTTGAAATGAGGTAAAGGAATCCATAGACATATTAGAGCCTGGTGCCATGAGATTTCCAGCTCCAAAACCCATTTGATACGAGACCAGGTTTGAGCCGAGTAAGATGGCGTCAAAGGCTAGACGAGCGGCAAGACCGACCACAAAGCCGACGGCAATTTCTTTGAGCACGAGAGAGGTGAGAACCAGGGGGTTGGTATCGATGGGGGTAAGCCAGGCCCCGGTAAGCATGGGAGTTAATATCAAAGAAAGAGAAAGAGCCATAAACATGCGAGATCTGACCGGTACAAGCGACTCACCAAATACAGGCAATGCAAAAAGTATAGCCCCGGTCCTTAGAAATACTAAGGCCGTTCTAAATATCAGGTCTGTATCAATAAAGTCAAATTTCATGGATCTACCTGGTAATGTTGGGAATGCTTTGGATCAGAGTTTTTGTGTAATAGATAAATTGTTGTAGGATCCAAGGTCCAGTTATGATCATGGATGCCGTGATGGCAATGATTTTAGGCACAAAGGAAACCGTTTGCTCTTGAACCTGAGTAGCAGCTTGAATTACAGAGATGATTATACCTACCACCAGTGCTGCAATTAAGGCAGGCGCAGCCACTTTCAGAGTGAGCCAAACGGCTCCTGTTGCCACATCGATAACATACTGTTCAGACATTTTTTAATCCTTTTCAGCTGAATATGTGAAAGCTTTTAACTAAGGACGTAATAATAAGCGACCATCCATCAACTAATACAAATAGGATGATTTTAAATGGGAGCGAAACGACAGTGGGTGGAAGCATCATCATACCCATAGCCATTAAGATGGAAGAGATGACCATGTCGATGATCAAAAATGGAATATAGATTAAAAAACCGATTTGGAATGCTGTCTTTAACTCTGAGATCATGAAGGCTGGCATGAGAACGTTAAAGGGCACATCTTCCGGTCCCTTTGGTTTCTCGATTTTTGCGACGTTATAGAAGAGTGCTAAGTCATCTTGCCTGGTTTCCGACAGCATAAAATTTCTAATTGGAGTCTTTACGTTCTCCAAGGCTTGGTCGGTGGTGATCTTCTTTTCCACATAAGGCGTGTAGGCTCGCTCGTTTATGTAAGAAATCACCGGGCTCATGGTGAACATCGTCAGAAATAGCGCGAGACCTACAATAACCTGATTGGGTGGCATGGATTGCGTTCCAATAGCCTGCCTCACGAAACCTAAAACTACTAAAATACGCGTGAAGGACGTCGTCATGAGGAGTATTGCCGGAGCGACTGCGAGGACCGTCAATACGGCAACTATTTTGAGAGAAGGAACAATGTCGTCTGCGCCATTGCATTCTGCCAAGTTGATGCTCAAAGTCGGCACCTTGGATTCAGCAAGGGCCCAAGTGCTATTCAAAAATAGCAGCAAAGTCGCTGAGATGCGCAGGATGTCTTCCTTAGATATTTTGGCGACAAATTTCACTTTTGATCCTTAAAATTTTGGAAGATCTTTCATTTTTTGTCTGATAATACTTGTGACGTCTTTAATGGCGTCTGCAGAGTTTGTGTTGGCGCCGCTGTCATCAATTCTAACGTTGATTTTATTACCTTTGATAGGGGCTGAAGTTTCATTTTCTTGGTCGACATTCTTTTGGAACATGGATTTGCGCGGCAGGGAGTCCTGATCTGCGGGTCTAAACGATCGGTTATCCATCGATTTAGATTCCATCGAAGGTAGTGCCTTTCTGACAGCAGGGCCTGAGATTTCAGGAGCCATTTGTTTGGTGGCACTCAACTTTATGGGAGCCTCAGGCTTTTGAATATGGGTGATTAGACTCACACTATCGTTAGAAACCGCTAAAAGAAGTTTCTCACCGCCCACCTCAATGAGGGAGAGTTGTTGTTTGGCATTTAAGGCCATGGTCGATAGACGCTTCATGGACACCATATCCGAGTTAGATCCGAGCGATTTTCGGCTCTTTATGACGCCTTTCATGTAGAAGGCGGCAATAGCTAAAATCATGAGAAAGGCGATAAACAAGCTTGCATTACGCATATTTGCGGCAAGACTCATTTTTTCTACACCTTTGGGTGAGTCGTTTGAGAGCGCGGCGACCTTTTCTTTGGCGTCTTTTGCTGATTGCTCGGAAGCTTGGCTAGTGGCGATATCGGCATGTTGTAAAGCAACAGCTTGCTCAGGTGGCGTTGTTTTTGGCTGCTGAAGTGCCAAAAATTCTTTGTGATTTAGGGTTAGGATAATACGATTTTCTACCACATCCATTTTAATCGCTTGCTTTATTTGCAGGGCATCGTCGGCAAATATTCGGATAGAAGAAGATGAATTTTCAGGCTGAAAAATTGCGATTTTCTTAAAGTAGGGACTGGAAGTCTCCATAAAGGTGCCTGGCTTTGCGGCTTGTGAATCCGCGATTTCTAGTTGTAGGAAGGTGCCATGTTCTGAAAGAGCTACTTTAGAAGAATTGATCGGTTGGGAGAAAACGACTGTAACTCTTGAGACGTCAGCATCGGCGTCGGATTCCACGCTGTTAAGAGTAGCTTCTGGTGCACTTGACTTAGCAGCGCTTTCTTCGATAGATTTCATAGCCGTTTTTTTAGAAGGGCTTGCAGAAGAAGTAGCCGCCAGGCAGAGTGACGATAAAAAGTATAGTGCAGCAGCGGTAGAAGTTTTTTTAGTCATCCAGTTTTTCATTTTTTTTCCTTCTGTTAGTCCAAGTTGCCGATTTGACCGAGTCCAAATTGAGCGGTTACGTCCGTAAGGCGAACGCCAAACTTTTCGTTGACCACCACGACTTCACCAAGAGCCACCAGCTTATTGTTGATAAGTATCTCCATAGGCTCACCGGCGATTTTGTCTAATTCAATTACCGACCCTTGACCCAGTTGAAGGAGATCATTGATCAACATTTTGGTTCTTCCGAGTTCGACAGATACTTTCAGAGGGACATCAAGGATCATCTTGAGCTTAGAAAAATCTGTTTTTGATGCTCTTGCATCATCAAAACCAGCTAGGTTCTTGGCTCGTTCGCTTTCCGCATGGTTTTCTCCACCTTGCGATTCCGAAATGGCCTGGTCAAATTCTTGTCCTAATCCAAAATCTTCTGGGTTCATTCCGTCTGCCATAGTTGCTCCTTAAGACTCTATAAGTGATTCGGTTATTTTTACGGCTCTTTGTCCTTTTAGTACGCCAGGAATGCACTTAAATTTGGTGATGCCCTCTACTAACAAATCTAAGGGTTTCGTAGCATCATGGCTGAGTTGAATGACATCTCCCGGCTCCAGGTGGGCAAGGTCGTGGACCGTTATATCTGCTGTGCCAAGGCTAATGAGAATGTTGGCATGGGTGCGCATGATTTGTTCTTTGATCCTGTGGATCCAAATGTAGTCCACTTCCAACTGTTCAGACTGAAAGCCAACGCTTAGCTTGGACTTAATGGGCTCAAGAGTAGAATAA
>CAXNGG010000122.1:0-5545 GCA_964201885.1 Oligoflexales bacterium | reverse complement strand
CTAAGCTCTGAGCGAGCAGGATTTGATCGTGGATATCCATCATAACAAGAAAGATGCAGATTTCAGCTTTGTAGCTGTAGCGTTTTAAATGTAAGCTAAACGTCCTTGTGCTGTTTTTTATTTGAATAGAAACTTGAGTGGAAAAGGATTCTTCGTTTGAAGTCAAAAAGTGTTTTGTTTTGTCTTGGATGTCTGAGGGCATAGCATCACTGTGGTTTGCTACAAGGTCCATAAATTCCTGGTTGGCTCCATAAATTTTCATACTTGAGGATATCCAAGCTGCATACCCAGGGATTTCATCGACAAACGTTTTGAGCTGATTTTTTTCTGCTTCGAGTGAGGATTTTGCTCGTGCTAAATCAGTCCAGTTTTTATAAGTAGCATGGCCTTGATAGAGTATGAAGATTAAAAAGAACATAAGTATGATGCCGAAAACTCTCGAGTGCTGATCCGCGGAGAACATAAGCGAGAAACTTCCAGGAGCGAGAGCGGTGATGATTTGGCTAAACAGCAGATTTCTATTGGATCGAAAGCTTGTAATCATTCCGGTGGCAAACGTAGTAAGCCCAAGAAAACAGATATAGCCATTTATGTTCGCCATTCCATAGATGTCAAAAACGACCGTAGACCTAAAAGCCATGGTTGCTGTACCTAACGTGGAAACTAGAAAGAACAGCTTGAACAGGGTCCAAGGATCGCGCAAACCAAGTTTCATTTGCTTTAAAATAATCGCTCTTCCGAGGGCGACTATAAGAAAGACAAATGCGGTAAATAGACAGACGCCCGGAGAATCTTTTTGAAAAGGTGAAAATGTGAGCATGACCACAAGGTCGAAGATATACAAGTAGCCACCAGAGACTGCGTCCTTAGCTAGGGCCTCGTTACTCGTGACGACTCGCCAATCTTGGCTGTTCCATTTTGTATCCGTGGACATTGGTTCCGTGATCCTTAGCTCGGGGTCTCTTCAGGCTATCGGCTAGTCATCTCGCTGACTTAAGTCAAATCTAGGAATTGACTTAAGGAGTCGCTGTGAGTTTATGCGATCCACATAACGTGCTGAATTTGTTTCTAAAAAGGCCCAGACGGGGCCGATATTTTAGGATTTGCCTCAAGCTTCCATGTAAAGCAAGCCTCGGGCAGGCCGCAATGAATCTGGTAACCTATTGATATTTTATAATGCTAACCATCGCTCAGCGGTGGGCCCTTGTGTTCACGGGAAGCGCCTCTTTAGAATGTATTCTAATAGAATTTTAAGATTCCTCTTGCCTTCTAACGTGTCATCTATTTAAGCTTGTAACCCAGGAAGCAGATTCTAAGCTTAAATATGTGGGAGACCTGTGCGTAGACTCATTTTAACAGTTTTGATGTCATCCTCCTGGCAGGCTTCTGGGGCATCCGTGCCTACAATTCAATACGCGCCCTCTGCGGGGGATGAGAATCGCCAGCTTATCTTTGTCAATAATCCCGAGGAAATACGAGCTGAAGGTAAGTATTGTGACCTCGCTGATGGGGCTACGAGTAAAGGAGGTACTAGGTGCGCCAAAGTTCTTCATAGGCTTAATGGCGTATCTGGCAATTTTAGAAATTGGTTTGAGCACGCCAATAAGACGGGCTCAAATATCAATTATGGCGTTCGTATTTACAATCCTGGACCAGGTTGTGTTGATCTTTGTGTAAAAGGTAGAGGAAGTGTTACTAACGCTGTTTTTCTAGGTGGTAAAGAGTTTGTGGATCTGTTTTCAAATTCCAAGCCTTTTTCAACAACTGTTTGTCCTAATGAGCAGGCGTATGTGACTTTGATTCCCTCAATAGCGCCAGGAAATTATTTTGCGGGCGTGGTGGATTTTAATATTACTGGCGGAGGCGCCGTCATTGATAACATGGCCTTTGTCAATCGTCCGGCAGACGCTACGGCATATATGGGTTATGACAGAAGAGTTATAGCCGGGGTTCATGAAAGTTTTGTTTATAAAGGTCTTTCATCCCACTCGGAAGCGGTGGCGAGCGGTGTTGATTTTACCTTTGGTGATGAGGATCCAGACGGGGTTCTAAAAGTGGCTTATAGGCTTTTTAGGCCCTTTGCGCGACCTCCTGCAGACATTCAAAATGCGGGTCGATGTGAGTTGGGCAGAAGTCCTGCATGTTCCGGAAGCGCAGGCAACTTTGATGCGTCACCTTCGGTCGCGGACAGTTGGGTGACGCACATTGTAGTGGATCCATTTGATAGTAATCCGCGACGCAAGCTAGCAGTTCAGTCAGATAACATCACGTTATTTATGCCAGGCTACGGGTCAGGCTGTTTAGGAAAAGGATTTGAAGTGGAAGGATGCTTACCTATTTCAGGTGAATACCTCCATTATTATCCCGATTTTTCTAAATGGCTCTACCCCAATTGGGCCAATTGGGGTGTTCTTTACCGCGTTAAAGGTGTTCTTAAAAACAACGGTTTAGATTCTAGGGTCTTTGATTTAAGTATCCGCCCTGATGCTCATACGGCCATCGCCTATAGAGGATCTGATAACCAATGGCGGCAGGCTAGACTTGAAAAATTGGATAATAGCAATCGGAGTTTTACCTATTACTCGAAAGTTATCGGTCCTGGAGAGACCTTTAGTTATGAGGCTATGCTTGTGCTGAGCGGTCCTGCCGCAGGAACTCTGGAAAACCAGGCAAGCCTTTCAGGTAGGGCATTTAAGGCCCCCTCTACAGAATCGTCCCCTAAATAGGATTTTCTTAGTCGGTGATCACAATAGATATTTGAAGTTGCTCGGATTGATCGAAGCCAATATTCTTGGCTTCCGGCTTTAACAGCAGTTGCCGATGTCTAGGCGACCACCACAAGATATCCTTAATCTCTACTAGAGATTTTCCTAAGGCCCTATCCTCATAAATAAACTTAGTTTTCTCAAAGTTGCCTTTTTTCTTGAGATCGAACAGTGCTTTCTTTAAGGCTGACCTATCATGTAGGGGAGTCGCTTTTTGATTCAATTGCTTAGCAACCCCGATGAGATTCTGGTCTAAATCTAATTGAGATAACTTGAGCACCTTTCTTTTCAGATTGATCCAAGTGAAAAGGTCACGTCCATCAGTGGTTTTACTCCAGTTGGCAGGAGGCAGCAAAAACCATTCTTGAGTGGTATTGTCCAGAAAACAAGTTACGGAAACACCTTGGTCTTTGATCTGCTTGGGAGGGAGAAGTATGGGGGCCAGGAGATGGGTTTCTGTGGTGGCGTCGGATTGAAACGACAAACAGCTTTCTTTCAATTTTTTTTCAAGTTCCCCGGAATCAACTGGAATAGGTGAAGGGGTGGTGACCACATAATATTTTGAGTCTTCACAAGACCCAAAGGCAAATCCTCGGTGCTGTTTTGAGATGGCATTCTTTTCAGCGAGGGATCTGGCCATGTGGAGAGTAAACTTTTTTTTACTTTGGTATATAGATACGGAAATCTGGGAGTCGAACAGGCCTTTTTTCCAAAACTCATAAGTGTCTGGGAACTGGCAAGCAAAAGTCCCTAGATTCATGAGATCATCTCTAAGGGCGAGTCCCTGCCCTAAGGCAGGTAGACTCAGCGCCGTTGAAATTAAGAGAGACCACCTAAATGGCATTCTATGTTTCTTACTTTTCTAAAAGCTTGTAAATCGTCGCTAGCTGCATGTTGGAGGTGCCCTCATAGAGCTTGCCAATCTTAGCATCCCGGTAAAATTTTTCGGCTGGATATTCTTTAATAAATCCATAACCGCCAAAAACTTCCAGTGCTGAGGAAGCAACGCGCTCGGCAACCCCAGATACATGATATTTAGCCATGGCAGCTTCTTTTGTAAAGTCATCGCCAGAATCTTTGATCGCAGCGGCATTATATACCATGAGCTTAGCGGTTTCGATTTCAATGGCAAGTTCTGCTAGCTGAAACTGAATCGCTTGGAACGAGTTGATGTTCTTTCCAAATTGAGCCCGTTCACCCGCATATTTAAATGCAGCATCAAAGGCTCCTCCAGCTAGGCCGAGCATTTGAGCGGCAATGCCAATACGCCCTTCATTTAAGGTTTCAATGGCAATTTTATAGCCCTTTCCAAGTTCGCCGATCATGGCATTTTTGGGGACTTTGACATTGTCTAAGATGACTTCACAAGTGGAGGACGCTCTAATGCCGAGTTTTTGTTCTTTCTTCCCGATGGAAAATCCTGGGGTGCCTTTTTCCACGATAAAGGCAGTGATTCCTTTATATCCTTGCTCTGGATTTAAGTTAGCAAATACGACAAATATTTGAGCTTCTTTGGCATTGGTAATGAAAACTTTTTTACCATTTAAAACATACCCATCCGGAGTCTCTGTGGCTTTACATTTTAAAGCAAAAGCATCTGAGCCTGAGTTGGCCTCTGTAAGGCAGTATGACGCAACTTCAGTGGTGGCAAGTCGAGGGAAGTACTTGGCCTTTTGCTCATCGTTGGCCCAACGTTTGAAAATATTATTTACTAAAGTATTTTGAACATCGACTAAAACTCCAACCGAAGGATCCACTTTTGAAATTGCTTCGACGGCTAAGCAGGCCATTAAGAAACTGCCACCTGAGCCCCCAAATTTCTCTGGAATTTCAATTCCCATTAAACCAAGCTCAAAAGCCTTTTTAATAATTTCCGGATCCATCCATTCTTTTTCATCCATTTCCATGACTCGTGGACGAATCACAGACTCGGCAAATTTAGTAATTTCCATTTGGAACATAAGTTCATGCTCAGATAGTCTCGTAATGGATTTCATTTTATTCCTTATTAAATACGGGTATGTCAGTGTATTGTTGCCAAATGGTATTAAGAAACCATTCCTAGGAAGTTATATCTTTTTGCAGGAAGGATAGCAAAGACTGGTTTCTCCTAGAATGTCGATCCTAAATATATCCACGCTGTGAGCGGGCCAATTTTCTAATTTGCATGTAGAATGCTGCTCAAGAAATGAGCGAAATCTGTCAATACCTCTTCAGTGGGCTTAGCCGGTATTTCCATGTCATTTTTCTCTGCAGCGGGAGTAGGGCCTACCGCCACTTTTTTAAGGGCTTGAGTCCTTGTTTTGGCCGGAGGGTTTTCCAAATGGGCTACGGGTAGATTTTCTGGCGGGGGATGCTTTTCTTGGGGTGGCGTTTTTGCAGGGATCACCCTGCGCTCCCTCAGGTTTAAAGTTAACAGTTGCAGAGGATCTTTTGGTTGGGTGACCATAGATTGGAGGCGAAGGCATTGGACCAGACGTGCCTGGGCTGTAGGATCGCTATTTCCGAACTCGTCCATGGAGATCATATTTTCAAGAGTCACCGATTTTTTAACTTCAAATTGTTGCGTCTTCAAATGTTCCTTTTTAAGATTTTCGAGCGCCGCTTTGCAGTCTGATTGTTTTTGGGCGAGGCGGCTCCATTCTTCGCAAATAAGATGACAGAATTCATCCGCAGACTCTACTTTTCTAGGAAGAAGGTCGCCTAAAGCCCGAATCAGCGCTATGTTTTTTTTGTTCTTTCGAAGCAGCATTTCGTTTTCAAGGACCTGTTTTGTGGTG
>CAXNGG010000121.1:0-5561 GCA_964201885.1 Oligoflexales bacterium | reverse complement strand
GAACTTTTACATGCGGCCGGATCTGGGATTTCGGTTCCGGGAGAGTTTTGCTCGAATGGGAATCATTTTCGGTTTTGGGACTTGAGAAATCAGAAGTCCTGATCCAATGATCACAAGAATACCGAGTAGTATTTCCATAACCTGCCCTCCCTAATCCTAAAGCTTATCGGACAAACCATGAAGGAAACTTAAGGCCCATTTTACATTTTACTTACTTTTTGCTTACTTTTTGCTCCCTAAGCCAAAAAGCGACCTCTCCACGATGATTTGGGCCACCGAGGCTGGGACAAAGTGCTCCCAGCCATTTGACATTGTCTCAATCATTTTATGGACTTGCTCTTGACTAAGGTGCTTAGCGGTCTCTTCACGAGAAGGTATTTCCTCTACACCCCCTCCCTCCATCAAATACCGGACCAGGTGGTTCGTCTTAGAATCTAAAGAGATTTGACTGAGATGAAGTGCCCCTTTGTCTGTCACAATCGGATAAAAATACTGTTTTGTCCCATGGGACAGCATTCGCCCCAAAGCTTCTAGAATGCCACCATTCACATGTTTGTAGGTATCTGTTGCAAAAAAATTTTGAAGTTTATGGGTGCCTTGAACTAGAGCTCTCTGGCAGGTGCTATAACGGTGAAGATATTCGACTAAACTGTAATCATCTTGCAAGGACGTCACGAGGGTAGGGATTCCAATACTGGCTAACATATCGACTCGCGCTAAAAAATCAAAGGGATCAAAACGTCCATCCTGGGTCAATTCAAACATGGAGATTTCTGCTAAGGCCAGAACCCGACTGGGATCAACTCCTTCACTCGCTTTAAGCCTTGCGATTCCAGCATCAAGCATCTGCTGAGTAGCCACAGTAATCGGCCTAAAATGGCCCCTAATCGCCAGAATATGTTTGCGATAGAGATAATCAGAAGGACTCGTCGGTTGGCCAGTGTGATCAAAAATAACCGCTTCGGTTAACTTTTCTCTTACAAGCTCTATTTCCATAAGGCGGTTGTCTAAGCCTTCAAATGCTGGTCCTGTGAACCTTATCGCATCAACTTCAAGGCGTCCTTCTTCCAGGTCATCCCCCAAAGACTTTATAAAAGATATGGGATTGTCTAAATAAAATAGGGTCGCATAGATGAGATTAACTCCCACAACCCCAATGGTTTCTTGTTGGGAAATGGCCTGTGCATCGGTCATCCGAACATGAATGCGGACTTCGCTGGGAGAACTTCCTGGACTTGATTGAAAGCGGATCCCTACCCAACCGTGCCCCGGAGACCTATTCGCAAAACTCCCGGTGGCCACTGTATTGGCAAAGGAAAAAAAGCAAGTGGGATCTTTACGCCGCCCCTCCAGGCGTTCCATAATCAGATCGAATTCCCGAAGCAGCATCTTTTGAAGCCTAGGCTCACAAACATAGCGCCCGCTTTCCTCAGGTCCGTATATGGCATCAGAAAAGATCATGTCATAAGCTGACATAGTTTTAGTGATCGTTGCGGAAGCTCCGCCCGCTTGGAAAAAAAATCTGGCCGTCTCTTGTCCCGCGCCGATTTCTGCAAAGGTACCATAAATTTTCTTTAGGCTATTAATCTTGCGGGCTTTTTCAAGTGTCGACATGAGAATCCATTGTTCGAAGAAAGTTGAGCCTTCCTATACCCACGATCATAGCAGTCTTTGTAGGAGACCCCATCGGCAAATTTTTGCCTAAGGAACCCTTATGACATCAGTTTTCGCCTAGCCAAGAAACGCTAAAGACCACCAAGGCTCCTACCTGAAAACTACATGGTGGATGGCGCTGTACACTGCTTCATTTCAAAATTCAAATCATAAGTCCAAGCGTTCCAGGCTGTAGAGTCATCAGTCCCAAATTTTACGTCGCCGCCTGAGAACGTATCTGAAAATGCCCCCTTTACGTAAAGGTAAGTAGACAAGGTACCGTTAGTAATATTGGAGGTCCCAGGATCCAGAATCAACCAATACTTAGTCCCGGAAGTAAGAGCAACCGGCTCCGTAAAGGTAAACGTCACAGCGCTTACCGAAGTGCCGAAAGCCAAACCCTGCAGGGTCGCCGTTCCTAAGTCGAGAGTCTCTGGATTGCCACTGACACTAGAGTTGGACCTAAGCCTAAGCACCACCGTGTCTAAACTAGCGGTCTGACCTTTATATAAGTTTAGGGTTACCTTGGCCAAATCCAGACTGGACGTAGGCGTAAAGGATTGAGCCATCACTAAGCTTGGAGATTCATAGGCGAGAGACGACGTACCGGCTGAGTTAGAAAGCTCAGCAACAGCTGTTTGGCTAGAGCAGTAATCGCCAGTCCCGGTAAGGGAGAACTCAGAAGTGGTTTTCCCACTATAACTGAAAGAGAGGGCATTCTTATGAGGAACTGCCGTATAGACTGGCACCGTTGGCGCATATTCTATAACCACGTTACAACTGGCTCCACCCGCTAAGGTATCGGTGCAAGTGCCGCCTGTACCAGGAAACGTACCGCCTTTTAAAGAAAACGGCGCTTCCAGACCAGCATCATTCAATGTGGTAGCACTCTCCTCACCGGAATTGGATACGACAATCGTAACCTCTTTTTTCTGACCCTGAGTCACCGCCCCAAAATCATAGTTTTGGGCATCCGTAGCACCAGCAACAGACATCGCTAAGGAAGCTGGGCTCTTCTTTTCTTCTTTTTTACTGCAAGCAAAGATTCCCAGCGGCACTGAAACCGAGAGCAATAAAAAACTGCACTTCGTGCGATTTGGGGTTTTTTTCATGGGGTTTTTCCTTTAAGAAATGAGCACAACTGAGAAAAAATAGGAATTTTTCTTGCTTTATTATAGCTAACTTTTCCGAGATTGAGAACGTCCTCAAAAAATGAAATCAAAATCCCATTTCCCTTCTCGTCGTCACATGAACCTAAACTCCAAAAGAGAATTCATTGTCAACGGGTGCCTTGCAAACCCACAGGGGAGCCTTAAGTCAAAGCGAGGCCTGGGATCTGGGCTGCTATGATGGCTTTTCCTGAGCTTGTTCCTAGTCGAGTGGCTCCTTCAGAAACGAGTTTGAATGCGAATTTAAAATCCTTAATTCCGCCACTTGCTTTTATGCCGAGTTTTCTATGGAATTTTTGATCTAATTCTTGAAGGCGTGCTTGAATGATCTTCACATCGTCCACGCTAGCTCCTCGGCTTGCATAGCCCGTTGAGGTCTTTATCACATGAACTCCAGCTTCAAATGCGATCTCCGTTGCCCTTGAAATTTCTAAAGGATCTAAGAGAGCTGTTTCTAAGATCACTTTTACGAGGCAACCTTCTGCCGCCACCACAATAGACGCCATCTCCCTATGCAATTCCCTGTACCTCTTACCTTTGAGCCAGGCGATATTTTGCACAAAATCAATTTCCACAGCCCCTAACTGGATGGCCTGCGAAACCTCGGCACACTTGGTAGCGGTCGATGAATAGCCCAAAGGAAAACCAGCCACCGTGCCTAGCCGGACAGGCGAATCCCCTAAACTGGCCCTAACCACAGACAATGCCGAAGGAGGTACACATACCGCCCTAAAGCCTAATTGAGTAGCTTCCTGAGCAAGACTTTCTAAACTGCTTTGTAAGTAATCGGGTTTTAAGAGGGTGCTATCGATTAAAGGAGCTAATGACTTTTGATGGTTAAGTGCCGCATGATGATTTAAGAAATCGACTTCTAAAGCGGGATGAGCGATCATAAAGAATCCTTAAGTTCTTAGTTTGGTCTTTAATACTTTTAGGAGAGCGGCTAGAAAATGCATTACATTCACAATCTAAATCCCATCGCCTTTCAACTTGGAGAGTTGATTATACCTTGGTATTGGCTTGTCTATCTTGCAGGTTTTTTTTACATCTTTTTTTGTGGTCAGGTTCTCCTGAAGCACTACCAAGTTCTAGTCACTCCCACAGACTGGAGTGACTCCCTGGTTGCCGGATGGGTAGGCTTGTTTTTGGGAGCTCGCCTAGGGTATTTTTTGATCTATCAACCTGAAATGCTTCGAAACGACCCCGCCGTTTTGCTGCGCATCTGGGCAGGAGGCATGAGTTTTCATGGGGGGGCGCTCGGAGCATGGCTAGCTATTTTGGTGGTCGGCTTTTGGAAGCGGAAAAGTGTATGGCCTGTTTTAGACACCATCTGCACCCTTTTACCCCTTTGCCTAGGACTGGGCCGACTTGCCAACTTTATAAACGGCGAGTTAGCGGGACGTCCGAGCAACGTTCCCTGGGCTGTGGTTTTCCCGGAGTTTTACGACGCCCTCCCCCGCCACCCCTCCCAGATCTATGAAGCCCTAGGCGAGGGGGTCCTCTTAGGTCTCATCTTATGGACCGGTCGAAAAAACATCCCCATTCCAGCCCGACAAACCGCTGTTTTCGCATTTTCCTATAGCGTCATTAGATTCTTTTTAGAGTTTTTTAGAGAACCTGACCCCCAATTGGGCTTATTAATAGTAGGGAGTCTGTCCATGGGGCAAATTCTTTGCGGACTCTTTTTTGTCCTAGGTCTGATTCTTTTGAAAAGATCCAGGCTTACCATTCACCCTGATTCCTCCGAGACAGCCAAGGCTCTTTAGGAGCAAGGCTTTCGCCTTTTTGAAGGAGTTCAATGGAATGCCCATCTGGGGACTTGACAAAAGCCATATGCCCATCCCGCGGGGGGCGAAGAATAGCCACGCCTTTGGCTTCTAAGTCCGCGCAAAAACTATAAATATCGTCCACTTCAAATGCCACATGGCCAAAAAATCGACCAGAGGAATAGGCCTCCTTTTGATCCCAGTTATGGGTCAGCTCAATTTCCGCACCGCCGTTTTCTGCATTTAGAAAAACCAAAGTAAACCGGCCCTCAGAAAAGTCTCGACGCGACCTTTCTTTGAGACCAAGCTTTGTCACAAAGAAATCTAAAGCCAGATCTAAATCCTTCACACGAAGCATGGTGTGCAGCAAGCGCATGGTGCCCCTCCTTTTGGTTAAGCCTAATTCAAGTCCAAAGCACAAATAGTAGTCAAACAACCAGGTGTATCATCCTCCCCGCGAATAAAAAAGTAGAATAACTCAGTTTTTTTTGGCACAATTGAATTTTCGTCACAGGAGACTATAAAAGTGGGCACAAAAGAAAAACCATATGGTGAAGAGTTTGAAAAAACAATTATCGCATCGATGATTGGACTTATCCTTTTGGCATTTGTGGGCGTCGCTGTGCTTTGGAAAAAGTACCCACCGTTTTGCAACACTTCCGACTACACCTACTGTGGTGACGAGCCCAAAATAGGCGCTCCCCACTAGGGATATGCCAGGCCATATTAAAACTTTTAAGCATGCTCTCCCAGCTGCCCTATGCCGGGAGGCTATTGCTCTATTTGAAAAAGATTCCAGGGTTAAACCAGATCCTCAGCCCGACTATTCAAAAAGACATTTTCTAAAGCTCACGGGCCTTCAGGTCTGGCAGGATATAGAAAAGCGTATGCAAAAGCATATGGACGCTGTAACTCAAAGCTATTTTGCGCCCATTCGCGGTTTAGAGGAAATTGCCATTCCGGAATGGTCTGA
>CAXNGG010000120.1:0-5587 GCA_964201885.1 Oligoflexales bacterium | reverse complement strand
AACTCTTCCTGCTTGAATCGTATAGGGCTCCACAAATCCCCAAATGCCGACAAAAGGGATTTTAAGATAGATCAATGAAACGGAAAAAATCGCGCCTGCAAAAAGAGTCTTCACAGTAACTTGAACTCGAGGGCTGAATCGTTTTTTAGGTATGCTGGCACTAAATGCTCCGAGAAAAACATAGGGCAGCGCAAACCCAAAGCTGTAGACACCTAGCAACAAGGCTGCTTCGGCGGGGTTTTGGCGACTGGAGGTCACAGCCAAAAGCGAGGCTAAAATGGGTCCCGTGCAAGGTGACGCCACAAGTCCAGCTCCGATCCCCATCAAAAAGGCATTGGACTTGGTGCGACTAGCGCCGCCGACTTTGCTTCCCACATTTTGCAACCAAGACAGATTTCCATATCCAAGCATGGTAAATGCCATAATGATCATGACTATTGCCAGTATGAGATTAAAAGTGGGAGATGCCATAAAAGATCCAAAAACACTGCCTGACCATGCGGCTAGAAGGCCGAGTAAGGTATAGGTCACCAATATACCAAAGCCATAAAGGGCCGAGGCAGCTTTAGCAGAGGCACCCTGATGAGCTAAAACCCTCAGAGTAATAGGAATCATCGGGTAAACGCAGGGAGTTAGATTGGTAAGGAGGCCGCCGATAAAAACGAGACTTATCAGTAGCCAAAAGGACACTTCCCCTTTGAGTCTTTCAGCGATTTTTGACTCCCAAGACTTGCTTTCACCTGAGGAAAGTGACTTAGCCTGCGGCTCTAGGCTGTCCTTTTCAGGAGAAGGAGCTACCGTCAAGTCCGGTTGATTTTTATCTAACGCACTTTTTTCCAAGGCGCTAGACTCAACTGGCGTTTTCGAGTTCAAAGGAAGGGTGTTTTCAGAGGAAGTCTCTTCAAATATTCGAAGCCTAACCTGGGCTGTGTAGGGAAATAGACAAATGCGCGTCGTACAGCCCAATGATTTGACTCCGAAGAGGATTTCTGGGGTTTGTACCTTATCAAAGGCCACAAGCTCCAAATCAAAGGTCCCGTCATCGTAAACTTCCACATCCTTTCCTGAAATTGGATCTTTTTTAATAAGGTGGGGTGGAGCTTTAACCTTCAACACATTGATCCCCGGAGGCGGGAGAAACTCCAGCTTATCTTTGTAGATAGAAAAGTCTCGTTTTGTTTCTAGCTTCAATTGAACCCTTATCGCACCGTCTTTACCGACGGTTGCGCGATCCCCAGTCCAAAGAATCACCTCACTTGGCTGAATATTAAGGGGAGCCGCGTCTTTAGCGGTCTCTAGTAAAACATTTTTAGACGTTTCGCCATTGGCCCAGCCGAGCTCTGTTGGGCCAAGAGAAAGTAGGAACAGAAATAGGAACAATCCGCTGACTTTATAAAACATGAAGATAAGGCTCCCTGTTGGAATAGGTCCAACATAGCACGAACGAAATAGGAATCCAAAGGATCAACAGGAGGCATCTGGCTTGGAATCCACCCCGTATGCCGGTTCAGTCCAAAGAAGTGTGGGTATCGCAGATCCGTGACAGGCCTCATCGGGCACCTATTTTCTTGTCTAAGAAACTTTTAGACCTCTGGGCAGGAATTAGTAACTATCTATATTAATTAACTAAATAGCATTTGTCGTCATTCCATAAACATGGCACTCACTAAAAAATGATCAAATGCTTGACGAAACCCTCGTCATTGCTTAAAAGGTTGGGTTCCTGGCACGATGCTCCACGGCATAAGTCGGGGCGATTTTTATGGTCTGAGTTCAAAGAGATCTTGGGACATAAAGTGGTCTGCTGAGCGCTTCATGTTCCTGCAAATAGCTGCAAAAAGCTGCTAAACAACTAACCAATTAGGTTAAGGATTTATAGAATGTCTAAATACGAAGTTAAATGTAAGTTAAAAAAAGGCGACGAAGTTGTTGTACTTAAAGGTCGCGCCAAAGGTTTTATTGGAAAAATCGATGCGGTCATTCGTAAGGATTTAACCGTCCTTCTCGCGGGTGCAAACATTTCCAAAAAACACGTTAAGCCTGATATGAAAAACCCAGATGGTGGAATTGTTGACAAAGCGATGCCCATTGCTATCAGCAATGTCGCTCTAGTAGACCCAAAGACTAGAAAGCCAACACGGATTGGTTACAAAGTCGAAGCGGGACAAAAAGTCCGTTTCGCAAAAAAATCAGGCGTTGTACTAGCTTAATGCTAGCTTAAATCCAGAATAGCAATGAGTGGCCTTAAAGGGCCACTTTATGCGTCTAGTATGGACAGACAGCAGCTCATCATGAACAGGTGATTTTCGCCTAGTGTGATTTAGCAATTTAAACGGCACCATTTTTCTAACGATAATCTGCATCGTTTACTACCGTAAACTCCTTTTTTTTGAACTCATAAAGGCCCGGCCGTTTGATTTGCCAGATCTAGGTTTCTCGCGTGGAAGATCTCTATACCCATATCTTATCTCGAGAAGCAAGAAGGTGGGAAGGCCTTGCAGAACACTACGTTTGCTCTGATCTTGAACGCGTAAGGCCGTCATATATGCGGATCGTATCGCCCGCTTCAGCCCCTTATCAATGATAGATAGATCAGAGTAAAGTTTACAATTCGCTTTTGTGACAAGCCTCGTATGCCCTCCGTAAAGCTCTTCAGCTTCAAGTAGAATCTAAACTGCAACCTGCTGAAGTCTTTTAAACAAAAGAAAGATTAGCCAAACCATAGCCTGGGCCATACGCCAGGTTAAAAGATCCATTGTCTTTTCATTTAGAAATACATTTCAGCAGGGTATTTAAAGTCCTAGAGCTTTCACCTGAATTCAAAAACCGCATGATTGCGATTCACAAATCGCGGTTTTAGAGCCGGCTCAGACTCGAATATCGCGATTCGCTCTTGGACGGTACGCCAATTGAAATAATAGAGAATTATGGGCCTTGGATTTGATTGCCAATCCCGCTTGATATTTTCAACGACTTTGGTGAACGTAGCCTCGTCAAATGGATTGAAAAAAAAGCACAAAAGGGGTGTTTTCGGCTGGATAAAATTCAGGGCGTCTCCCATCTTAGCCCTCAGCTTATTACATTTTTGGCTGGGCGACTTGTATCGGCTCAAATTGCGAGTCGCAACCTCGTGCAGTCCAGGAGCGTATTCGATACCGACGATCTCTTGAAAAGGAAATTCCGCAGCCAACATGAGGGCTTTGCCTTTTCCAGAACCGTAATCGACAAACGAGAATTTGGACCAATCCTCTCCAATTTTCGAAATCCCACTCGCAAAAAAGGACTCATTGATAGGGCGATAGGTTCCGTTGCCGCGGATGGCGTTATAGCCCGACACGCCAGCGGCCTCAAGAGAGGCGTCTCCAGATGTCTCCACGCCAAATCGCATGTCCCACGCGACATCCTCTTCTTCCATTTTTCGCACCAAAGCCGCTTTGCGCCTGAGGGAGGGAGAGTACCGCCAAGAGAGTGCAACGATGATCTGTCTAACAGCTTTCCAGAAGCCCGCTCCGCGCCAAACGTCCTGAAATTTGCGGAAGTCGTTCTTAAGAGCCAATTCCCTTCTCCTCTTGTTCATAATTGAAGTCATGCCAATCATGATAGCACAACACTCCCGAACAGAAACTTTTTCTGATGCAGCATCTCAGAGTGTGTCTCGTGAAACGGCTAGAAGTTGCTC
This sequence comes from Oligoflexales bacterium, assembly GCA_964201885.1. GTDB lineage: Bacteria > Bdellovibrionota_B > Oligoflexia > Oligoflexales > CAIMVM01 > CAIMVM01. Next base: position 1,908 of record CAXNGG010000120.1, on the reverse strand, counting down.
AAATTCAGACTTTCGAGCTGTCGCGCAAAAATCCCGACTTTTGTTAGAGTCCCTTTGATGAGGGAGTTGGTAGGCAAATCAAGCCTCCTTTCTGTGTATTTCGGCGAAGCCGGTCACCCATTTCGGGGCAAGCCTGTCACTCGGAGTTGATTGCTACCTATGGGCTCCTTTTGCAAACCAAGCAATTCGGGTGTAAAATGTAAAATGTCAAAGGTAGAGGGCGATCAGCTCCTCCTTCAATGGTAAGGGGTAGGATTCGATCATGAAGGGACGGTAAGCAGTGAGAAGATATTTATTTTTGAACTTATGGATTCTGTCGATTAGCTTGGGCTGCCGCTCTCAATTGCAAGAAGATCTTAATTCAAGCAACCTGCAAGAGGCTACAGGGAAGAAATACTGTAGCGTTCCTATTGATTCCGACTTTCCGGCAGGCGGACTGGAATCTCAAAGCGAAGAGGCTATTTTGGACGTCCAAAGTAGCCCAAAATTTGCGGCAGCTAAAACGATTCTAAAAATTCAATCTCCCAGCGAGAAAAAATGGATTTTAAGAGCTGTCACTCCTCTCAATATGGGTTGTGACAGCTTTCAAAAAAAAGGGCTTCTTTCATACGGCAAAGAGTCTTATTTAGGCTTTGCAAACCTCTTGCTTGCTTTATATCTTTCACCAACAGATGGCGGACTTGCCCCGTTGGATATAAAGTTTAAGACTCCCAATAATAGTCCAACGTCTCGCTATCCGATTGTCGATATGCTTCGCGCCATCAATGCCAAAGTTGCAGATAATCCGTTGGGCAAGACCCGTGCTGCAGGCGAGGAAGTTCTCGACTCCAATCCTCTTACCCCTGAGCAGATGTCGATGTTAAATCAAAATATGAAAGAAGGAATTCTTACCAGTTACCATTACGATAAACCCTGGAAGAATGCCTACGGAGATATGGTGACAGGTGATTTCTTAGGGTACGCAAAAGGGTCCAATGTAGAACGGCATTTGAAAGACTTGAACGACGTTTTCTTAAATGAGGGTAAGTCCAGTAGTGAACAAAAGTATATTGAATCCACTGCCCGCATGGTTCGAAGATGTGTGGGGATACATCCCTTTCATGATGGCAATGGTAGAAGTTGCACGCTATTGGGTGTATGGGCTCTCGGCCAGAGAAACATTCCCCACTCTATCATCTGGGCAGGAGACGATGTTCTATTGAGCCCAACCGAGTGGATTCAGAGATTTCAAAAAGGCGTAGAGTATCATCGATCCCTTATTGCTGGCGGAAATTGAATAGGGAACTAGAAACCTAAGTTTTTGGCAATCTCCCTTGGTTATCCCTAAATAGAAACACCAGCCCTACGCTTGGAAATATACTGACCTATAATTTAATTGTTGGCAGACTACTCAAGCGTCTTTTTCAATAGCCATTTGCCTGCCAAATTCGACAAAAAAACTGCGCAAACGCCCCCATGGTATCGTTTTCACTGGATTTATGGAATTACAGGACTGAAGGCGCTATGGAGGCTCTAGGCGAGCTAGCAACGAGCCGAGGTCAAAAGAACTATGGAGGATTGCCACTAAAAATAAATTTCTAGCACCCTTCATCAAATTTACGTTACTATAGGCTTATGTGAGTTCCTTAGAGGGGTGCACATGATATCTTTTCTGAAAATTAAGTTTAAAAAATGTATTTGTCTTGCTTCTATATTTTATTCGGGAGTAGCTAGTCGCTGGCGCGAAACTCCAATGGGCTTGAAACCATTATCTGGCAGATGATTCACGCCTATTTCAATTTATTGCCTTTTTCTTGGGAAATTCCCTTCAAATTCGATTCTTTGGTTAACAGGCTTCTTTCATCTTGCCACCTTGGTGTCTTATCAATTGTCTCATATTGAACCCCAAGACAGATGCGTAGCCCGCCG